>JACIWR010000177.1 GCA_014360845.1 Anaerolineae bacterium | reverse complement strand
TTCCACCATTCGTTGACAGTATGCTGCCCGATTCAAGTGTCAACCCATTCTGAACCATCCCCTCGGAGAATACGGTTCTTGAATGGACAATTGGTATAACTTTTCGCTCCAGCAGGGTCTGCGACCCCGCTGCTTCCGCAGTAAAACGGCAGTCACGGACCGCCGTTGAGCCCAAAAGTTAGTGCCATTGGGCTCCAAGCCTGCGGGAGGGTCAAGAACCACAAAGCCGGTGGGGGCACGTAGCTTCCACCGGCTCTTCGTTTCGCGGGTATGGCCGAGTGGCTGGAGCCGCACACGGATGGCTTTAACGCTCATCCCCCCGCAGACTTAGAGCCTGCGGGAGGGTCAATCTCCTAGGGCACCACTTTGCCGGTGAACAGCAGACACAGGCAGCCGAGGACGGTCACGTTGAGGAAAACTAATAAGGCCAGGACCAGGCGCAGCCGGGGATCAAGCGATTGCAGCATGGTTGTTGCCCTCCTTGTGCATCACCCTTCACCCTCCCGCCGCTTCAGCCACCTGCGGGAGGGTACGACGGACACCTGAGTTTAGCATACCCCGAAAGCGAGGAAATGTCAAGTGCGCAAAGTGACGTCCCCGGCCAGGATGCGATGCAACATGCCTTCTTCGTCGCGCAGGAGCAGGGCCCCGTCGGCGTCTACCCCCTCGGCGACGCCGCGCCACTGCTCCGTGGGAGTGGTGACGACCACCCGCTGCCCCAGGGTCGCCAGCCGCGCCGACCATTCGGTATGGGGGCTCTCCCCGGCGCGCAGCCGTGTGTACCGCTCCTCGATGCTCACCAGGATGGCGCGCAGTAACTCCAGCCGGGAGACCTCGTGCCCCAGTTCTTGGGCCAGGCTGGTGGCCGTGTGGGCCAGCTCTCCCGTCCCACTGAAGTCCACGTTGACGTTTATGCCCATGCCCACCACGGCGTAGGCCAGCCGCGCGCCTTCAATCCCCAGTTCGGTGAGGATGCCGCACACCTTGCGCCCACGCAGGAGCACGTCGTTGGGCCATTTCACGGCGGGCATTAGCCCGGTCATCTCAGTGATGGCATCGCAGACGGCCAGCGAGCACAGCATGGTCAGTCGCTGGGCCTGGTACGGGGCCAGGTGGGGACGAAAGATCAGGCTCATCAGCAGGGCCGTGCCCCGCGGAGCCCACCACGGACGCTGTAGACGCCCGCGCCCGACCGTTTGCTCCTCGGCGATGACCAGCGTGCCCTCCGGCTCGCCGGCTGCGGCCAGGCCCTTGGCCTCGTCGTTCGTCGAGCCGATGCGAGGGTATGCCACCACCCGCCGCCCGATCAGCCTGGTGGGCAGTTCCCTTGTAATCGTCTCTGCCGTCAGTTCTTCCGCAGCCGACATCCTTACCTCCCGGTGCACTACCTTACCACAGAACAAATCCCGCGTCAAGCGGGCTTTCGTTTTTCCGCAAATTGTGGTATTCTATCAGGTGACAGTCAGGTGACAGTCACCTCCGAGGTGACTGTCACCTGAGGACTCAAAAATGCGAACAAGGAGTGACCCCATGACACGTAACCGCGATGATCTGAATCAACTATGTATCAACACCATTCGCACGCTGGCCATGGACGGTGTGCAGAAGGCCAACTCTGGACACCCCGGTATGCCTATGGGAACGGCGGACATGGCCTATGTGTTGTGGACCCAGTTCCTCAAGCACAATCCGGCCAATCCGGCCTGGCCCGACCGCGACCGCTTCATCCTCTCCGCAGGACACGGCTCGATGCTGCTCTACAGTTTGTTGCACCTCACCGGCTATGACCTGCCTCTGGAGGAGCTCAAGAACTTCCGCCAATGGGGCAGCCGCACACCAGGACATCCGGAGCACGGTCTGGCCCCTGGGGTGGAGGTCACTACCGGTCCGTTGGGACAGGGATTCGCCACCGGGGTGGGGATGGCCATCGCCGAGCGCTTCCTGGCCGCGCACTTCAATCGCCCTGGCCATACCATCGTGGACCATTTCACCTACGCCATCGTCAGCGACGGGGATGTGATGGAGGGCGTATCCCACGAAGCGGCCTCCCTGGCCGGACATCTGCGGCTGGGCAAGCTGATTTACCTCTACGACGACAACGACATCTCCATTGAAGGTAGCACCGACCTGACCTTCACCGAGGATGTGGGGGCGCGCTTTCAGGCCTACGGCTGGCACGTCCAGCACGTGGATGGCTACGATTTGCAGGCCATCGCCGACGCCATCCGCGCTGCTCAGGCGGAGACGACGCGCCCTTCGCTGATCATCGCGCGCACGCACATCGGCTTTGGCAGCCCCCACAAGCAAGATACGGCCGAGGTGCATGGCTCGCCCCTGGGGGAGGAAGAGGTGCGGTTGACCAAGCAGAACCTGGGTTGGCCTGTGGAGCCGCCCTTCTACATTCCCGATCAGGCGCTGGCCCACTTCCGCCAGGCCGTGGAGCGTGGCCGGGCCTGGGAAGCGGAGTGGCAAAAGCGCTTCGAGGCCTATGCCACCACTTATCCCGACCTGGCCGCCGAATGGCAGATGGTCATGAGCGGCGAACTACCGCCGGGGTGGGACGCTGATCTGCCTCGCTTCAAGGTGGAGGATGGCCCCCTCGCCACCCGGGTCGCCTCCGGTAAAGTGCTCAACGCTCTGGCCCCGCACCTGCCCACGCTCATGGGCGGCTCGGCAGACCTGGCCCCTTCCAACAAGACCTACCTGAACGGTCTGGGGGATTTCGAAGCCGAGACCCCTCACGGGCGCAATCTGCATTTCGGGGTGCGGGAGCACGCGATGGGAGCCATATTGAACGGCCTGGCCCTGCACGGGGGGGTGATCCCTTATGGCGGGACGTTCCTCGTTTTCTCCGATTACATGCGCCCGGCCATTCGCCTGGCGGCGATGATGGAATTGCCCGTGATCTACGTCTTCACTCACGACAGCATCGGCATTGGTGAGGACGGTCCCACTCATCAGCCTATTGAGCAACTGGCTTCCCTGCGGGCCATCCCCGGCCTCACCGTCATCCGCCCGGCCGACGCCAACGAGACGGCGGAAGCCTGGCGGGTCGCTCTGACCCATCGTGATGGCCCGGTGGCTCTGGCTCTCACCCGCCAAAAAGTCCCGACTCTGGACAGAACCGGCCTGGCTCCGGCGGAGGAGCTGGCCCGGGGCGCTTACATCCTGGCCGAGGCGGAGGGCGGTCAGCCTCAGGTCATCATCATCGCCAGCGGCTCCGAAGTGCATGTGGCGTTGGAGGCGCGGGAACTGTTGGCCCGGCAAGGCGTTGCCGCCCGCGTGGTGAACATGCCCAGTTGGGAGCTGTTTGAGAAGCAACCCCAGGATTACCGCGATGCCGTTTTGCCCCCGGCCATCACCGCCCGCCTGGCCGTAGAAGCGGGCGTGGCCCAGGGCTGGCATCGCTACGTCGGCTCCGCCGGCGACGTGATCAGCATCGAGCGCTTCGGAGCGTCCGCGCCGTACAAGGTGCTGTGGGAGAAATTCGGTTTCACCGCCGAGAACGTGGCCGCGCGGGCGTTGGCCCTTTTAGCAAAGTAGGACAGGCTTAAGCCTGTCCTACTTTTCCTCCCCTATGACCAGGGACAGCGCCATACTCACCACGCTGACCACCAAAGCTCCGAGAAAGGCAGCCCAGAAGTTATCCACGTAAAAGCCCAATCCGAACCTCTGGCCGACCCAGGCGGAGAACCAGAACACTGCCGCATTAATCACCAGGGTGAAAAGTCCCAAAGTGAGGATGATCAAAGGGCAGGTCAGGAACTTGAGCACGGGAGCGATCAGGGCATTGGCCAGGCCCAAAATCACGGCCATGATGGCGATGACCGCCCAACCGCCTTCGGTGTGAATGCCCGGCACGAGCTGGGCGGCGGCGAAAATCGCCAGGCCATTGATCAACCAGCGTAACGCGATACGTTGCAGCAACTGCTATCACCTCCTCGTATAATTAGTGCAAAGGCGTAGCGGCGGCCCGCCGTGGCCGCGCTCCCGGGCGGACAGGGCATGTCCTGAGCCCTGGCGCAGGGCATGTCCTGAGCTTCGTCGAAGGGCCGTCCGCCGCTACATCACATATCTCGCTTTATTCAGCCCTCTGGTGCTCGATTAAGCGGCGCAGGTTTCCCAGCCCACACGGGACGGGCTGGAAAACCCGTCCTACGGCGACTGCGCAGGCTCATTTTGCAAGAGTGCTGTTCGTACATAATACGCAGGCCGCGCCGAAAAGTTGCATACAACGGCATCGCGCGTCGCCGGGCCGGCGCCCCTATTCGACAAAGACCTCTACCCGCTCGCCGTCTTCTTCATCTACCACGTCAATGACCTTGCCCTGGGTTCCGCTCTTGATCGCTTTCAGCACCTCTTCAAAATCCACCCCTTCCACTTCCGGCGCAAAGCGAGCTCCCATTTTGAGCCCCACGTTGACCAGTCCGACCGGGATGTTCACGCTCACCTTTTGGCGGCCCGTGTCCAAATCGGTCACCCGCACGCGGAACCACTTCGGCTCGCGACCGGGCGCACCGGGCCGAGGTTCGCTCACTTTGTTCAGAGCGGCCAGGAGCTTGGCCCCTTCTTCGGCGGTGATCTGACCCTTCTCTATCATTCTCAGGATTTGCATCCGCTCTTCGGTTGTGGCCATGATACACCCTCCTCCATCCCCCTCAAAACTCTAACACGAACTGCCCATCCTTGTAAATGAGCACGTCGTCCACGTATATCTCGCCGCCTTGTCGCAGGTCGCAAATCATATCCCAATGGATGGACGACTGATTGCGGCTGCCGGTCTCCGGGTAGCCTGCGCCCACGGCCAGATGGAATGTGCCGCCGATTTTCTCGTCGAAGAGGATGTTGCGCGTGAAGCGGGTGATGCCCGTATTGGTGCCAATGGCGAATTCACCCAGGTAGCGTGACCCCTCGTCGGTGTCCAGCATCTGGAGCAGGAAGGCCTCACCTTTGCCCGCCGTGGCCCGCACCACTTTGCCCTTTTCGAACCAGAGCCGTACGTCCTCCACCTCGCGGCCACGAATCACCGCCGGGAAGGAGAAATGCACGTAGCCTTCGGCGGAGTCCTCCACCGGCCCGGTGAAAATCTCGCCGCTGGGCATGTTATGTCTCCCATCGCTGTTGATGAAAGTCCGTCCGGCGATGGAGAGCGTCAGGTCGGTGTCCGGGCCGATGATGTGTACTCGCTCCTTGCCCTGGAGATAATCTATCACTTTGGCCTGATAGGCCGATAGCCGCTGCCACCATCCGACCGGGTCTGTTGGGTCGGGAAGACATGCGCCGAACACGAAATCCTCGTATTCGGACAGGGACATTTCCGCGTCCTGGGCGTGGGCGTCCGTGGGAAAGAGGGTTAACGTCCATCGCAACTCGCCGCTGGCCGCCCGGCGCAGAAAGGTCTCCATGAGCTCGCGATGGGCTTGCTGTTCCAGCACGATGCGGGAGGGGTCCACGTTAGTGAGGGCTTTGGTATTGGACGTTCCCCGGATGCTGATGCTGACGTCGAAGGTCTCGGCGATGACTTTCAGCGGGGGCTGGATGAATTGCAGTTGCTCATCGCTGGCATATTGATAAAACAGCTCTTGAAGGCCGGGCAGGGCAATGTGGGTCAGTGGGTGCCCGCCGGCTTGCAGCACCTGGGCGTATACTTCGCGAATCAGGGGAGCCGCCAGGGCCTCGCCCTGGATGACGACTTTGTCGCCGGGCTGGACAGCGGTGGAGTAGTGCACCAGCACCTCGGCCAGTTTTTGTACTCGTGGGTCTTTCACAGTTGAATTCCTCCTCGGTATAATTAGCGTGAAGGCGTAGCGGCCGATCGCTGCTGCGCCCTGAGTAAAATCGAAAGGCTGCGCCCTGAGCTCCGATGAAGGGCTTGTCCTGAGTCCCGACGAAGGGCTTGCCCTGAGCTCCGACGAAGGGCTTGTCCTGAGCTCCGACGAAGGGCCGTCCGCCGCTGCGTCCTGTGCCACCTGCGCTGCACAACTGGCAGCCCGCTACCCGAAGTATATCTGGATGTGTTCTCCTTCGTCCTCGTCGGTCACGTCCACCACCAGGGGCCGTCCGCTCTTTTCGATGCCGTCCCGCAGGGACAGGATCATCTCGTCTATACCCGTTTGCCTGAAGCGGGGGATGAAGGGCTGGGCGATGCTCACCACCCAGGCGGTCAGTCCCAGGGGCAGCGGCAAACTCATCACGAATTGGCGGTGACCGGTGCGCAGGTTGGTGATGCGCAGATGAAACCAGCGTGCCTGGCGGCTCCACCAGCCCAGGGTGACCACTGTCACTCCGACGAGGAAGGGCACAATGCCGCACGTCAGCCACGGGGTCATCCCCCAGCGCCCGTAAATGGCCAGGTAGAGGGCGGCACCGATGGCCGCTATGCCCGCTCCGGCGATGGCCGGATAGACCCAGAAGCGGCGCGGGTCACCGAGGGCGGAGATAACGTCGGAGCCGATTTCGCCATCCTTGGTTTCGTCCTCGTCGGCCAGGGACTCCAGTAGCTGCACTCCCTCTTCTGCGCTGATTTTCCCTTCCGCAATCATGTTCAGAATGTGCATGCGTTCTTTATTCACGGTTGATTCCTTTTGGATGGGGCAGTCCGGCGGTGCGCAAAGCGTCTAGCGCCCGGGGTTTTTCAACTCCAGACGCATCAGAGCCAACGTCCTTCGTTCCACGAAACCGTAACGCCGTAGCGTGGCGATGGTCTCCTCGTACTCCAGTGGTAATTTGGTGCGCACCTTTCGCCCCGGGACCCGGCTGCAAAGGTGCAGGCCCGTGCTGATCAGCATTTCATCGAGCAGGCCGCGATAGTCGGGATGGATCATCAACTTCAGGCGGTGAGAATCCCGCCAGCGGGAGACGATCACGTCCATGGTGGCCAGAAAGCGCTGGTCTTGGCTCACCACCAGGCGGTGTTCCGACCGTCCGGCGAATAGATGTCCCAGCCAGCGCCCCAGTCGCTGGTCCGGGTCCAGGCGGTAATTGGAGGAGCGCACCGGTTGCAGGCGCTGCAGGCTGGCGGGAATGGCCTGGTGCGCCAGCTCCATGGTCTGCCGCCACTCGCGGTGACGGCGTCGTCGCAAGGTGAAGCCGCTCACGGCCACCGGTTTCACTGCCCTGACGGCGGGCAATTCCATCTCGGTGGTGGCCGTGACCTGACGAAAGCCCAGGCTCTCGTACAGTTGCCTGGCGGCGTCGTTATCTATCCGCACCCGGAGCAAGACCTCCTCGCCGCCGGCTAGTCGTGCCTGTTCGATGGCCGCTTCCATCAGATGTCGCGCGATACCCCGGCGACGGTAGGCCCGGGAGACGGCCACGTTGCTGATGGCCCAGCGGCGTGCAAGTCCGCCCACCCGTGTCACCGTGACATTGCCCACCACCTGCCCGTCCTCGATCCACACGAAACCGGAGAGGTAATCCCGTAGCTCGGGGCTGATGCGCTCTAACAGAAAGACGAGAGGGCCCAGCCGACTGAGTAGGCGCAGGTCCTGCAAAGCGGCCCGCCCTTCGCCCCCCAAGTCGTCTCCGAAGGATTCTTCGATGAGCTGCGCCAATTGTCCCAGGTCTCGGGCGGGGTCTAGAGGCCGCAATCCATGAAATGCGGTTCCCTGGCGCGCGACTTGTGTGACCATTTATCGCTCCATTATGGGTAACAGCTCAGCCAGCGCTCAACCGCTTCGTTCATAAATCACCTTGCCTTTGGCTAGAATCTCCTGACGCACAAATGCGCGTTCCTGGCTTAGCTGCTCAAATTCTTCCGGCGTATACACCAACACATCTACTCCCACCTGGGGCTTCAGAAGCTCCAGTATCCGGCGCGTGCGATCCAGAAAAGGGGCTTCTGTATCTTTGATGATAACCAGATCAAGGTCGGACCATTCGCTGACCTGGCCGGTGCAATACGAGCCGAACAGTATGATTCTATCGGGCTGCTCGTGGGCGATCAGGAGAGGTAGCCAGCGCTTTAGCTCACGTTCCAGGAGTTCGCGACGTGTCTGCTCCTGGACACTCTCCTCTTGTCGTCGCTCCAAAGTTGTCATCTTTGGTCTCCTCTCTCCCCACCCGTTATTTCACTTCTGGGGCGAGTTCGCACCCTGTGGAGCGCAGCATGCTGCGCCTACAGAGGTTTGCCCTGACGTAGCGGCGGGCGGCCCTTCGTCGGAGCTCAGGACAGGCTCTTCGGCGGGGCTCAGGACGGGCTCTGCCCGCCGTAGGCCGACACCCTTCGTCTCCGCTCAGGGCGCAGCCCTTCGATTTCACTCAGGGCGCAGCCCTGCGATTTCACTCAGGGCGCAGCAGCGGTCGGCCGCTACGGTGAAAAACCCGCCCCGAAAGAGAAACGCACCCTACTCGCGGGTCGGTTAGCCGCCTCTGCTCGCCGGTTGCGTTCCTTAACGTAGGTGTCGCCAGGGTGATCACATCCGGGTGGATTATTTTACCACAGACCGGACGGTAAAGCGAATCTGGCCGCAGGTTACGCTCCACAAGAAGTCACTACAGGCAACAGCGATGCCCCCACGCCCAGGTCGGTTTGAGGCGTTGTCGCGTTAAACCGTTGAAACGGGCTTCGCCGCGAACCGCTTGATCCGGCGTTGCAGCAAGATGAATCCCGTTGCCGCGGCCAACCCCACCAACCCAGCGGCGTACCAAACCCAGCGCGGATTGGCGTTATCCATTATCAGACCAGCCAGGAGGGGCCCTATAGCTGAGGGAATTACCCAGCTAAAGCCGAAGACGGCCATATAACGGCCTCGCATATCCTCTGGTGAGAACTGGGCCACCAGCGCCTGGGAGATGGGAACCACGAGCATTTCGCCGATGGTGATAATCGCCATGGCCAGTAGAAAAAGCCCATAGGCCGAGACGAACCCGTACAGGGCAAACCCGATGGCATACAGCAGAGTTCCCATGGTCATGACGAGCAAAGGGCGATATTTCTTAGCCCAGCGGGTGATGGGAAATTGGAACAGGACAACCATGCCTGCGTTGAGGCTGAGCACATATCCAAAGCC
>JACIWR010000176.1 GCA_014360845.1 Anaerolineae bacterium | reverse complement strand
GTTGTGATTTAACAAGAGGCGTTTTGATGCTATAATTTCTATGTCTGCCAAACGAGCTTTCACGGAGGTATGATTCTATGACAACAACCTTGGTCATTAGACTGCTCAATCCTGAGCTTATGAAGTTTAAGAAATGATTTGGGTTACAGAAGCTGCCTGGTCGCTTACCAGCCCCTAAAGCTCAGGGCTGAGCAGCTCAAGCCCGCTTGGAAGCGGGCTATTGAGCTTTCCAAACAACTTTCAGGGCGCTTGCAGCGCCCTTCCGCCGCTCAGCCTGGGGCTTCGAGCCCCAGGCGAGGCCGGAGGCAATAGCCCAATTATTTTCTGAAAGTTCATTAGCTCGGGGTAGCCGGGCTGTCTGCTCTCGGCGTAATCTTTAACTTGATGCGTATAGGGCGCAGCGGCGCTGCGTCCCTACTCGTCCCGACGTAGCGGCGGGCGGTCCTTCGACGGGGTTCAGGACACAGCCCTTCGCCTGCACTCAGGACGCAGCAGCGGTCGGCCGCTACGGGACAAACCCGCCCCGAAACTGAGGGCGCATCCCGGAAAGGTCGTGATTTTGACAAGGAAGGGTTTTTGTGCTATAATTATTTATGTCAGCCGGAGAAATATTGGCGGTATGGGGTGAGTCAATCGGAAGAGTGAAAGGTAGACGGGCGCAAGGGGGGTGTGCCAGGATGCTCTCTGCCTTTAGCCCCAGGCCTGCAATTGAATTCAACTACGATCGTTGCTTGTAACAGCCGGTGCACTGCGCTCTGGAAGGGGCGGTGTGTCGGCTGTTGTCGTTTACGGGGATTTCGCACCAACTTTATAGTATGGGCCGCGGCCTTTTGGCAGGCCGGCATTGATGTTCCAGGCTGATTCAAATTGTCACCGATAGTTGTCTACCCAAGAGATCATTGCTACGTCGTTGTGTTTGTCACCCGGTCTGGGGCCGGGGTTTTGTTTCGTCTCTCTTGCCAGCAGTGGGATGCTGAAGGCATTCTCACTGCTGGTTTTGTATAGGCTTGCTTTTCTGCTCGAGCAGGTCTTGCTGCAGCGGAAGAAACTGGTCCTGAACGCAGTTGAGAGGAGGTCCCCTGTGCAGAGGAAAGTTTCTTCAGTGGTTCGTCGCGGCCTTAACCTGTTAGTTGTAGTCTCTATGTTGTTGAGTTGCTCGCCCTCCCCTGGGGTAGCTGCGGCCTCGCCTGAGTCGGTGTTGCGTTCGGCGCTTGCCGGGGCTAATCGCTTCTCCGGCCCGATTGCCATTCTACCGCCGGGCCAGATTACTCCCACGGAGACACTGACCCCCGCGCCGATCCCTGAGATAACCCTTTCGCCTGCTCCCCTGGAAGTGGCGATCACCGAAGACGCTGCTGCCGGGTCCCCGGCCACCATCGTGCTCAAGGGCGATCGCGCCGAGATGTACGCCGACGGGCAAAGCCGGGCGGCCATCCTGGTGCAGGTCTTCGACGCCCAGGGACAGGCCGTGGCCGATGGCACGGCCATCACCCTGAGCACCGATCGGGGTACGTTGACGTCTGAGCACACCACCACCCGGGACGGGATGGTCCTGCGGCTGCGCTCAGGACAGGCCTGGGCCACCCTGACGGCGGGCCTCGATCCCGGTGCGGCGACCATCACCGCCCAGGCCGGCGAGGTCAAAGGCCAGACGGTGGTCACCCTCGTCTCACCTCCGGCCGACACCCGGCGCGTCGTCATCAGCCGGGCGGCGGATCCGGCCGGGGCTGCGCAAGCCGAGGCCGCCCGCCACCAGTGGCGGGGCGAGAGCGATGGGACGGCGCTGGTCGAAGACGCTGCCTACCGCGCCCGCTTCGCGGATGGCCTGGAGTTCGCCCTCAAGGGTGGGGAGAAGGGTGAGAGAGCGCGGCTGGGCATCTCCCTGGAGCAGGTGCGCCTGGGGGCAACCGTCCTCTACGAGGCGGGCCAGGGGGAGCGACGGCCACCGGCGGCGCGGGGCAACCGCGTCCACTACCCGCGGGGGGAGATGGTGATCGAGGAATACGCCGCCCTCGACGCCGTGGTGGAGCAGAGCTTCATCATCACCCGCCTGCCGGCCGGTGCGTCACAGGACCTGGTGATCGAGTTGGCCCTGCAAACCGGTCTGAAGCCCATCTATCTTTCTGATGAAGAAGGAGTTATCTTTCTGGACGGCGAGGGTCAGGAGGTGCTGGCCTACGGTGGGGCCACGGTTCGTGACGCCGCCGGGCGGGAGACGATGGCCCGGCTGGCCCTGGAGGGAACGCGGCTTTCGCTCACCGTGCCGGGCGAGTGGCTGGGCATGGCGAACTACCCACTGCTGGTTGACCCTCTGATCGGCGATCCCATCCTGGTATGCGGGGCGGGGAACTGGCAGAGCCTCCCATCTGTGGCCTACAACGGCGATAGCGACGAGTTCCTGGTGGTGTGGAAGGACAAACGTAACGATGGCTACGGTGACGTCTACGGCCAGTTGATACGGCCCACGGGCGAGCTGATCGGCACCAACTTCGCCATCGCCGGCGGCACAGGTATCCAATCCTATCCCGCCGTGGCCTACAACGCGGCGGCCGGCGAGTACCTGGTGGCCTGGATGGACAGCCGGGTCAGCGGCGAATGGCACCTCTACGGGCAGCGGGTGGCGGCTGATGGGACGTTAGTGGGCTCGGAGATAGCCATTTGCACTGAACGGGTGTACCAGACGTACCCCTCCGTGATCTACCAACCGGCGAGCGGGGAGTGGCTGGTAGTCTGGAATAGTTATCGCGAGGATGGTACGGGTGTCCGGGTGTGGGGGCAACGAGTATCGGCCGGTGGGGAGTTGGTGGGCACTAATTTCATCATCTCCCAGACCGGCTTGAAAGACCGGCCGGACGTGGCAGCCAACCCCGCTGCGGGGGAATACCTGGCCGTGTGGTATCGGCATGAAGGGGATGAAGAATACCGGATACACGCCCGGCGGGTATTGAGCGACGGCACGGGTTTGGGGGATGAGCTGCTTCTTTCCCCACCGGCTAACGAGGCTCGCTGGCCGCGGGTGATCTACAACGCCAACGACGATGAGTACCTGGTGGTCTGGCAGGACTACCGCAACGGCAACTGGGACATCTTCGGGCAGCGGGTATCGGCCGGCGGGGAATTGTTGGGGAACAACTTCGCCATCTCCTCCCTGGCCGGCAGCGAGACTTTGCCCTCGCTGGCCTGGGACGGGAACGGCGGACGCTACCTGGTGGGCTGGCAGGGCTGGGGGCTGGGGCAACGGGTCTGGGCCGACGGCACCCTGGACGGGGGGCCCATAGATCCGGCCGCGGAGATCAATTCCCCGGACTACGCCTACGGTGAGATTTCGGGCCTCTTCCTGGGCGGGGGGGAGATCTACGGTGACATCTACGCCCAGCGCTACGCCATCCCCGTGGCCCGCTTCAGCGCCGAGCCGTTATCGGGCAGCGCACCGCTGACGGTAACCTTCAGCAACCAATCGCTGCCGACGGTGGGAGTGGATGGCTTCGAGTGGGACTTTGGCGATGGGGCGACGAGCACAGAGGAGAGCCCGACCCACGTGTACACGGCTACCGGGGTCTACACCGTGGCGTTGACGGTGAGCAGTGGTGGTGAGAGCGACACCGAGACGAAGGCCGGGTACATCACCGTCACCGGCGGAGGGCCGGCGGCGCCGGTGGCCGATTTCAGCGCCGAGCCGTTATCGGGCACCGTGCCCCTGACGGTGACCTTCAGCAACCAGTCCGGCGGCGAGATCACCGCTTACGAATGGGCCTTCGGCGACGGGATGACGGACACCATCACCCATCCGGTGCACGTCTACACCACTACCGGCGTGTACACTGTGTCCCTCACCGCCAGCGGCCCCGGCGGGTCGGACACACTAACCCGAACGAATTACATCACCGCTGCTGCACCCTCCGGCGGGCCGGAGCTAACACTGGGCAAGACCGCTCCCACAATGGCTTTCCCCGGCGATGCCATTACCTACACGGTATGGCTGACTAACAGGGGCAGTGGGCCGGTGAGTGGCGCGGTGGTGACCGATACACTGCCGCTCGAGGTGGCCTTGATTACGACGACGATAGAGGGAGCGAGCTACCTGAGCGAAACTCATCAAGTAGTCTGGCAACCGGGCCCCATTGCCGGTGGTCAGACGGTGTCTCTCACTTTGCCGGCGGAGATGAGGTGGGAAGTGCAAGCCGGACAGGCGGTGGTGAACGAAGCCACGCTCACCCGGGTAGGTAGTGAGTCACAGACCATCACTGCTACCACCCTCATCACGGCCAGTCAGGTGACACAGGGAGAAATAACCCCCGCCGGCGGCTCACTGACGACCGCCGATGGCCGGATCGCGGTAGACTTTCCTGCCGGCGCGGTGACGGAGACGGTGACAGTCCAAATCACCAGCTACACCGAGGAGCCGCGCCTGAACGGCGACCTGGGGATGTTCTTGCGTTTTGACCTTGAAGTGCTGGGACGTGAGGGCATTGAGTTTACACCAACGGTGACTTTGACCTTAGACGTAACAGGTCTGATCGAATGGCCCTTGCTGGATGGGCGTGAATTGCGTCTGGACTATCTGCATCCTGATGGCACCCGCGACCCGATGGTGTACGAGGTGATAGAGGGTGAGTCACTGTTGTTGCAGGCCGATCTGGAGCATTTCTCCATGGTGGGTGCCTGGATCAAGCCCCAGGATATGGTGAGTGGGTGGTCATTGTTGTTTAACGATGCCCAGGTCTCGCTTTTCAGCGGGGCGGCGACGTACAATTATCCCATTGACGTACCACCTGGCCGCCGTGGCGTGCAGCCAACTCTGAACCTCTCGTACAACAGCAAGCGGGTGGATGGCATTCGGACCTGGATTCAGGGCGACTGGGTTGGATTGGGCTGGTCTATAGACACGGTTGAGATCGTGCGCCACGTCGAGAAGCGCGGGCACGTGATGGGCTATGAGAACAAGTTCACTCTGTTGATCAACGGCTCCGGCTATCGCCTGGTGAAAGTGGATGGCCCGCCGCAAGGGGGACGCTACCGGATAGAATCAGGGGGAGAGGAAGTGGCCTCCCTGCGCATCGAACGGCATAATGACAAGACCGTCGGCGGAGGCTCTCCGCAGAACCTGACCGGTGAGTACTGGACTATTCACCTGCCGGACGGCACTTTCTATCGGCTGGGCTACCGCACCGATTCAGAACAGGTTGTGGATGATATGTGGTATTACCAGGATCACTGGCGATCTAATAAATACTATTTCACCGAGAAACAAGAGACAGCCGAGTACGCTGGCAAAACAGAAGGGAGTGTGACTTTTCGCTGGAGATTGGATCAGGTCGTTGATGTGTATGGCAATGAGATGGAATTGTGGTACGATGAAGAGCCCCGTGTCGTCACCGGCTATAACTACGGTGATACGTGGAGTAGAGCCAGTTATCTACGGGAGATTCGCTATGCGCGGCGCAGCGATGGTGAATGGGGCTACCGTGTCGTTTTCAATAGGCGGGGTCGTTCCGGTGGCGATAACATTCCGGACTGCACGGCGCGCTTTTACCAGGCCGACTATCTGCACAGCATTCAGGTGTGGCAGGGGAACGAACAAAGTGGGGAGATTATTCGTGAGTATCTTTTTGATTATGAAATATCCGATAACCCTGGGACTCTGAAGCATCGGTTGTTGAAGAGCATTACTCCCTATGGTCGGGGTGGAGTGGTCGGTGGACAGCGGCTACCGACAACGACGTTTACCTATACACCTATGCCGAACAAGAGAAGGTGTGTTCTCTGCTCCAGTGTATGGGATCAGGAAGGCTTTGACTACGAACGCCTGACCCGGGTGGACAATGGTTACGGCGGCGTCATCGAGATGGATTATCAGGATGACGACCGGAGTGGATACTGGCGGTTTCTCAGCTACCGGGTGAGCATGAAGCGAGTTAGCGACGGGAGAAGTCCCAACTGGGTGAGGGCGGACTACACCTATGGCCCGGCTTGCTACAATCAATGGTCGTCCGAGGGCTTGCCTGAGGGAGCCACGCTTTGTCCGGAGAGCGGTGGGGACGCGCCGGGCACCGGCCCGTTGGTTGGTCATCAATGGGCGGAGATGACGACCTATGACTACGACGAAGACACGGTCCTTGCTGTAATCACACAGACATTCCACGTGCCGGCTGACGGGTCGAGTATTTGGCGATTGGGGCGACCTCGTCGCCTCGAGCAGCGAGATGGGCAGGAGAACCTGTTCAGCTACACGGAAAACGATTGGGTGGAAACAGAGATCACTCCTGGTGTCCACTTCGTGTACCTGGCGGAACAGCGCACCGGCACCTGTGATGGCGATGCCACCTGTCGTCAGACCCGAACGACCTATGCTTATGACCCGGCGTCTCAGGGCGGTACGCAATACGGCAACCTGACGGACGTGTACGAATACGGCGAGGGGACAACCGTCTATCGCCACACCCACCGCGATTACCTCGTGACCGATACGACAAGCACCTACATCGTGAACCGCGTCGCTGCCGAGACCCTCTACGACGAGGCGGGCAACGTCGTGGCCGCCACCCGTTACCTGTACGACGGGCAGGGCTACGGTGTGCCGCCCACCAGGGGTGATGTTACCGAGGTACGACGGTTGAGTCAGGCCAGCCCCGAAACCTGGCTCACCGTGAGCACGATCGAGTACGATGGCACGTATGGCTATCCCTACGCCGTCACCGACGCCAACGGCAAGCGCACCGTCACCGCGTACGACAACACCTACCACCTCTATCCCATTCGGGTTACCAATGCTCTATCGCAGACCACGATTTACGAATACGACTACACCCTGGGCGTGGTGATCCAGATCACCGATCCCAACGGGGCCGTCACCTCCGGCCAATACGACGCTTTTGGCCGCCTGACTCACCTGTGGCGGCCCGGCGATTTCCAGTACGCCGGCCACGCGGCCACTCAGGTCTTCGAGTACAACGACGTCAACCCGACAGGGGTGGTGAACCTGCGCGTGCACACGCGGACGCGGGACGATGCTGGCGGAGCCGGCCCGGCCGGTTACCTGGAGTCCTACACCTTCTACGATGGCCTGGGACGCACCATCCAGACCCAGAGCGAAACCGGGGGCGCACCCATCCTGGTCAGCCAGCGTTACGACGCCCAAGGCCAGGTGGAACGGACCAGCGTGCCTTACTACGGGACGACGCTGGGCAGCTACCAGGATCCGAACTGGGGCACGCTGGCGGCCACGATCTACGCCTACGATGCCCTGGGACGGACAACTGTTGTCACCAACCCCGACAGTACAACCGTGACCACGGCCTACGACGACTGGACCACCATCTCGGTGGACGCCAACGGTCACCGCCGAGAACACGAGAACGACGCCTTTGGTCGCCTGATCGCCGTGCGCGAGTACACCGGCACTGTCGGCGGCCCTGTTCTCTATGCCACCACGCAGTACACCTATGACGAGCGGGACAACCTGATCGGCGTGGAGGACGCCCTGGGCCACACCACGGTCATCACCTACAACCTCCTGGGCCGCAAGGTGGCCATGGACGACCCCGACATGGGGCTGTGGTCCTACACTTATGATGCCAACGGCAATCTGGAATCCCAGACCGACGCCGCCGGGCGGACGATCCAGTTCGAGTACGATGCCCTCAACCGGCTGACGGACAAGCTCTACCCGCCCGGCTCGGGCATGGCCGATGTGCACTACAGCTACGATGAAGGGCCCAATGGCATCGGGCGGCGCACGGGCATGACCGACGGCAGCGGCTCGACGGCCTACACCTACGACGCCCGGGGGCGGAAAGTGCGCGAGGTGAAGGCCATCACCGATGCGGCCGTCTACACCACGACCTATACTTATGACGACGCGGACCGCGTGGCGACCATGACCTACCCCGATGGCGAGGTCATCACCTACACTTACGACGCGCAGGGGCTGCCGCAGGCGATGAGCTCCTCTCTGGGCGAGGACTTTGTGCAGAACGCAACCTACAACCAGGCGGGCCAGCTTACCGCGTTGTACCTGGGCAACGGGCGGATCACGAGCTACGATTACAACCCACTGAACTTCCGCCTGGAGAGCCTGGTCACCGACGGCGGCTTGCAGAACCTGGCTTATACCTATGACGCCGTGGGTAACGTGCTGAGCATCCAGGATGCGATATTGGGCCAGACGCAGCACTTCCAGTACGATCCCCTGGACCGCTTGGTGCGTGCCTACACCACAGGTAGCGGGGAGGGGAGCTACGACCGCTCCTACGCCTACGACCAGATCGGCAACATGACCCGCAAAGGGGACCTGACCCTGGCCTACGAAGATGCGGCCCACGTCCACGCCGTCACCTCGGCCGGGGAGAACAGCTACACCTACGACGCCAACGGCAACATGGTCCTGCGGGTGGAGAACGGGATGACCTACACCCAGGAGTTCGACCTGGAGAACCGGTTGGTGAAGGTCATCAGCGGCACAGAGGAGACCGGGTTCGTCTACGACGGCGACGGGGTGCGGGTCAAACGCATCAACCCCGACGGCACGATCAACGTCTACCTGGGCGATTACTACGAGGAGCTGTTGCCGGCGCCGGTGGGGGGCAGCGCCTGGGCCGGGGCTTTCGTGCAGGCGTTGCCTGAGGAGGAAGCTGGGGAAGTCAACGCTGCCATAGCCGGGGTTCTTTCGACCACGGACGGTTCTACTGCCCGACCACCGGGACTGGCTCTCAGCCTATCCATAGCCAAGCCGCCGGACACGGACTTTGGCCGTGAATCAGCTCAAGGGGGTGAGGGGACAGTAGAACTCACCGGCTCCCACTTCAAGGCCAAGTTCGATGCCAACGGCCTGCGCTTCGCTCTGACAGACAAAGGGCGGGAAGAAGAGGGTAAGCATCTCACCTTCCAGTTGCAAGAAGTGCGTGTTGGACAGCAGGTGTGGGCGGATATGGCTTCGCTGAGGAAACCACCGACAAAAGAGAGCGACAGGCGCGTCAATTACAGGCACTCGGCGGATATACATGCGGTGTACGTGAGCCGGGACTCCGGC
>JACIWR010000175.1 GCA_014360845.1 Anaerolineae bacterium | reverse complement strand
ATTATAGTCCTTATAATCCAAGAAGTCAACTTCTTCTTCCTTTGGTATAGGCCATCGCTGCGCATTAGACCACTTGGTCAGAGTAGTGGCTTTCGGGAGTGTAGGGAGCCAGATAGCGCCCCTTGTGCTTTGACGCGATGTTCCCCCTTTACTTGGACTTCAGATCCGACCCTCACTTCAGTTCTCCGTACAGTTTGCCTGCTCACGGATGAGTCGCCAATCCTCTCGGAGGTTCGACCAACCTGCGGGAGGCCTGGCTTCAGGACGCAGCCCCCGGCGGCCCGGGTGCTAGCGGGTCAGTGGTTCTTGAGCACAATTGGTAGATACACCTGTCGCGGACCCCCAAAGTGGTCATGGTTATACGCGGCTGTCATCCAGGCATCGTATGCCTCGTCCAGCTTGATAAGGCTCGCATCATCCAGCAGTAAAACCTGGGTCACGACATAGGGGCCATCGATCCCACTTTCGCGAATGGCATCGCCCGAGAAGTACAGGGAGAGCGTCAATGGGCCGCTGGCTGATGCAACGGATGCATTCGCCAAGTCAATGTATTGGCCATCAACGCTTTCCAGAACAGCGGACACGAGATAGTCACCGCTCTGTGCAGCATTCATCCCCACATCTACAATCAAGTATTCGTATTGCCCATCTCCGTTCGTGTCTTCGGTGCGGTCGGAGTATGCTCCGCTCAGCGCTGCATCCTGAGACGCGACAGTGAACACCTCTTGCGCTGTGCGGTGATATGGCTGGGCAGCATACATGCCGTCGGCCTCCGTCAACACGTAGTAATAGCCACCCAGGGTAGTATCGGCAAAGGTGCCGCTGTAGATGCCATCGCCAGCGGTGTCATCAGGAGTCACCCCGTCATCATGCAGAGTGATAGTGCTCTTGCTCTCATCTGGACGTGTGACATGAGCCTGCACAGTTACGTCACTCAGAGGTGTGCTCGAATAAGTGAGGTTAGCTGTAATGACAACTGGTGCGCCAAATGGGTGCCAGTCCGCGACGGAGGCGCGCAGTACCAGAGGGCTATCCGGGATGACGTACAGATCGAACAGAATCGGATAGGGGCCACTCGGTGCAGTCACGGTATATGACCAATTGCCTGTGACCGTATTGGTCATGGAATAGGTAGCGAGGCTGACCGCTCCCAGAGCACCCTTGTCGTAGTCCACGTTGGGATCGCTTGCAGCGACAGAGGGTGTGATTACGTAACCTGTAGGGTCACTGAGTGTCAGGTCAAGGTTACCATCCATCCATTTGGCATAGAAGACGGATTGCCCGCTCCAGTCCGCAAGTACATTTCCGTTGATGATCTGCCCTCCAGTGATGACTTCTGAAGCGATCAGTAGCGGCTGGGGCACATCGCTCCCAGTTTGAGTGCCAACAATGGCCGGTTCACCCGCCGCCGAGACGTAAGCCAGAGCGCCCGGATGGGGAGCAATCACTTCCCGATAAGTAGTATCTGGATTGACGTATGATCGCACTGAACTCAGGCCAAAGCGATCGGAATAGCCGTGCATGTCCGTGTTGGGGTGAAGGGAAACACTACGGTATCCTCTCAGCCACAAGAGGGGATCAGAGCCCAATAGCAGGGAGCTGCGCTGCGAAACAGCGGCATCATTCGGTATGAGCGCCCAGGGGGCGTACATAAGTTTGACTAGCAGCGGCACATTGGGTTGTGAAAGGAAGTCGCCACCTACGAGTCGGTAGTGAACCCCGGACGGCTGCTCGTGTGTCACGTTGTACGCGAACATCGCTATTTCTGTCAGACCAACCGCAGACCGCCATTTTTCGCTGTTCAGGTACTTGTAGCCAACCCCGACAGCGCCAGGGAACAGTTCGGTGGTAGCAACACCCCCGTGAGGTGATCCCAGCGTGAACAGATTGTCCACGTGGATACCGTACTGGCCATAGTGCGCGTCGTCTGCGTAGCGCGGGGATTCCAGGTAGAAGCGCGCGTTGAGCCCACCATAGCTATGACCTATGATGTCGAAGTGACCACGCCAGGCCGGGTTGAGTGCGCTGAACGTGTCGTAGGCCCTGCGTAACGATGACTGGATTGCGTCCGCGTTCTGATCACGGCTGTTGCTGGCTTTCACGCCCGTAGCGTAGAAGCAATTACAGGCTTCAACATACCCATCTGCCTGCATCCACTTGTAAAGCTTTTCGAAACCGCCAGTGTCATCTTCTAACCTATCGGGGGCACCCCACCCATGCACGAGTAGCACCGGTTGCTTGGTGACATTGCAGGGTGGCCCACTACTACTCCCCACAAAATCCTGCCCCGTCGCATCCGGCGGCACGCTGACCGTGCGCGTGGCCGGTGAGAATGTCCACCCGCTCTTGCTGGGTGTGAGCGTGTAGGTGCCGGCAGCCAGACCGGTGATGGTGTAGGCCCCATTCCCGTCTGTGGTGGCCGAACCCGCTGCACCGGCAGAGACGACCACGCCGGAGATAGGATTGCCACTGCCGTCGCGTACGTGGCCGGAGATGGAAAATGTTTCCACGCCACCAATCCCCCAACTTGGAGCGCGGTTATGACTTGTAGTAGGATCGTTGGTCAAATTGACACGTTGTGTACCATCGGGATTCATTATGTAGATATCATCACCCTCGACAATTGGTCCGACAAGGTCATCATCAAAAGTATAGGCCAGCTTCGTGCCATCAGGAGACCAAGTTGAATACCATTCCTGGTATATGGAGTCATAGGTCAGGTTAAGTTGCTGACTTCCATCGCTATTCATAACAAAGACATCATTGTCACCAGCCCTGGTTGAGGAGAAAGTAATCCGTTGACCGTCAGGTGAGTAATCGGGGTAGCAATTCATCAAGCTATTTTCAGTAAGGCGCATCAGATGGCTGCCGTCAGCATCCATGGTGTAGATATCCCAGATCGGTCCATACCATATATCATAGCCGATATAGACCATGAAAGCTATCTTGGACCCATCGGGCGACCAGGTGGGCCCCATAGCATCTGTACTCAAGTAAGTGAGCCGCTGCATTTTGCTTCCATCCGCGTTCATCACGTAGATGTCGTAAGATCCACCACGATTGGAGCAAAAGGCAATTTTACTTCCATCAGGAGACCAATCGGGCAGCGCATCGTCAGCAAATGGATAGTTAGTGCGATTTATTTGCCCAGACCCGTCGGCATTCATCACGTAGACATCGAGATCACCAGTACGATTCGAGGTAAAGACTATCTTGCTCCCATCAGGAGACCACCGGGGGGTATAATCGTCGCTTGTATTGAGTGTCAATTGGGTAGGCAGCGATGAACCATCAGCATTCATGACAAAGATCTCCCAGTCGCCATCCCGGTCGGACATGAAAGCAATCCGACCGGGAAGGCCAGCCAATGCGACCGAGCGATCGGTGGCGAGGGCGTCGGCGCGTTCGGGCTTGGGAGTCAGGCGCTCTGCTCCCTCCTTCACAGGTATGGACGAACCGGTCAGTATAGCTCGGAGAACTTCTGGAGGTGTATCAACAGGTGGACGAGCCTCGGCTTGCCTGATAGGTACGAGCAGGCACAAACAAATGACCAGAGTCAAAATGATTGAAAACGTTTGCTTTTTCATCAGATTGCGCCTTTCTGAGCCTAAATTTCGCAGTTTGAGGTCTGCACTTTAAGAATCGAATAGAGAGCAAAAGTGGCGGAATCGCTCCTTTTGTGGCAAAGTATAGGGTACCAAAACCTACTTGCCGGAGCGATTCCTCATGTACTTTGCCACAAAATCCCGAAAAAAGCAAATCCTGGTCTGGCTCATTTGGGCCCTGGCCTGCCTGGTGTTCTGGTTTTGGCCCGCACAGGCCGTGGTCGGTGACCGGTACGCGCCCGAACTGCCCGCCTTGCCGGGTGTCGTCACCCACGATGCCGAGGATGGCCCCCTGTTTCCCTGGCACCCCCGACACCGTTGGCGCAAATGGGCCTGGCGGCGATACTGCGCCCTGCGGCGCGCCCATCGTCGGGCGGTGTGGGTGGCCCGTCTGGCGCGGTTGGCGCTGAGCGGGGCTCTGACCCTGGCCCAGGTGGTGGACCTGGTGACTCGGTCTCAGCTACGATGGCATCTGGGCGCCTTGCCGGTGCTGTACGCCCTGTTGGAGGCCCTCCAGGTGCGCGACATCATCAACCGTCACTGCCCCAGCCGCGCCCAGGTGGATCATGGCACCGTGGCTCTGGTGTTGGTTCTCAATCGCTTGACCATGCCTCTCCCCTTGTACCACGTAGCCGACTGGCTGGGCCGGACGGTGCTGAGCAGCGTGCTGGGCCTCCCCGCGGCCAAATTCAATGATGACCGGCTGGCTCGTACCCTGGATGCCATCCAACCCCACTGTCGCGCCATCTGGCAAGAGGTCGTGCAGCGTGCGCTGGTGCAAGCCGAGGTCGACCTCAGTCTGATCTTCTACGACTTGACCGCCTACGTCCTGCACGGCAACTACGCCGACAGCCAATACGCCGATTTCGGCTTTGCCCACAACACGCCCATGAACAAGCGCAAGTTCAAGAATGGGATGGACGTTGCCGCCGATGGCAACATCCCCGCCGAGTACGCGCCCTGGTCCGGCCGAACCGCCGACCTGGCCACCGTCCAGGAGAACATGGAGCGGCTACGCCGCTTCCTGGCCCGCCGTGGCCAACCAATAGAGGATGTGATGATCGTGGGCGACCGGGCCAACCTCAACGATGAGTTGGCCCTGGCCTACGAGGACCAGCATATCCGCTATCTGGCCGGCCTCAAAACCCAGAAGAAAGTCCACCAGGAGTTGCTGCTGTCCGTTCCGACAGAACAGTTCTATGCCCACCCCTTGAGCGAGGAGCGAGGGCCCAAGGGCTACTGGGGCATCCCTTGTGCGGTGCCTTTTGAACATCAGGGCCGGCACGTCGTCCATCGTGGCCTGGTGGTCCTCAGCGGCCCCATGCGCACCGCCCATCGTCGGGCGCGCGCCGCCCGCTTGCGGGAACTGCGCCAAGCCTTGAGCGAGGTGCAGGCCAAGATCGGCCGGCCGCGCTATCGCAGCGTGAAGGCGGTGCAGAAGCGGGCCGAGACCGTACTCAAGCAGTCGCCCGTGGGCCGCTTCATGCGCGTCGAAGCCTACGCCGACGAGCAAGGTCGGGTTTGTCTGCGCTGGTGGATCGACCGCTACACTCTCTGGCAGGCGCTGCACCGGGATGGCCGCTATCTTCTGGTGACCAATGACTGGAGCTTGGCCCCGCGGGAGATGCTCCACCTCTACCGCCAGAAGGACGGGGTCGAAAAGCGCATCCAGGTCTCCAAGCAGGACTTGAAGATCTCGCCTGTCTATCTGCACAAGGACGAGCGGATCGAAGCCATGCTGCTGATCAACATGATGGCCTTGCTGGCCTACAGCCTGCTGGAACGTCAGGCTCATCAACATGGATTGCAGATGACCACGCGGCGCATCATCGCCAAGCTCCAGAGCCTGGACGTCGTGGAGACCATCTGCTGGGATGGCAGTCGCCTCCTCCGGCTCGTCCCCGTGGATGAGGAGCAGGAGGCTATCTTGCGGGTGTTGGCTCAAGTGCTGGCCGAGCTACGCCTGCCCCGCTGGCCTCATCCGCTGCTTCCTGGTGGCGAAGATGCGCCCTGGACTTTGCCGCCCCCACGACCGAGCCCTATCAGCCTGTAGGCCCGGATTGTCGGGAAGGGACAGGTACGTTGAGTGGCCGGAGAACAGCCCTATCGGCCACCAATGTCCATCACCGAGGCCCACGTCTGGTCTCGCCCCCTGTCTTTCGGTCCCAGGCTGGCCCTATTCTCCTATGACGTTGGATTCCCTTGGCTCTCTATTCGGTTTGGAAAGTGCGAAAAATAGGCTGAGGAGCCAAAGGGGCGAATGGTTAACATACCATCACTGAACCCAACTCATTTAAACTCGGAGAGTTACAGCCAGCGAGATCAGGGGCCTCTTGCTGGCCAGAATCAGTGCTTGACCTGCACTCTGACCTCACATGGGGGGAATGGATAGTTTCCTTGTGTGTTCACAACTGTAAGGCGAAAGGTGTAAATGCCATCCGGCAGGTTGGAAACGTTCCAAGTACCCAGCACGCCTTCTTCAACAGGTGTTTTGAAGCTATCTATCCAACGCCATTCATCCTCAGTACCCTCCCTCTTGAACTCAAATTTGTAGTACGCGAAATCCTCGATATTGGCAGTGCCCTTTACCTGTATCTCGTCCCTGATGACCTGGTCCACTCGCGGTACAGTTAGTCGAGCTTGCGAGTGAGGACAATCGGGCGGATAAACGGGCAAGGCAGTAGGTGATGGCAAAGTAGTGCGAGCAGCGGTAGGTGCAAGTGAGGGTGTAGGTGTGCCCGCTTGGACGGTATTAGGGACATGAGTAGGAGAAGCAGTGGGTTCAGCTGTGGGTAGAAGTTGAACAGCACGATTGGCTGGAATCGGTGTCAAATACGAGGTGTCCTGCGGGTCCATACCGGGCAGCAGCACAGGTTGGCGATATCCAGTGTATGCAAAACGAAATTCATCGGGTGTTCTTATCAGCGCCTGAGCAACATCGCGCACTTTGTGACCAGTGGAAACGATCAACTGTTGAGTTGCTAACCATGCTTTCTGGTGGAGCGGCAGTGGACTATCGGAAGTAAGCACCGATGCGCTGATCAACAGGACGTAGCCGATGCTCAGGGCAATTACAAGACCCTTGAGTCTCAGTTGACAAAGCACCTTCCAGGTAGTGACAATTCCCCACAAAAACAACCCCGCCGACAGAAGCAACAGGGCAACTCCTCCGTATTTGATAGGCTCTGGCCAGCGGACGGTAATAAGCGCACCACTCACACTCCACTTTGCCAGAGTGAAGGAGATGGCTATCCCTATCACTCTCTTGATAAAGAGCCCTAATTGGAAGCGGGGTTGATTTTCATCTTCCCACAGGCGCCTGAGAAAGGGGGCGGACTTTGGTGGCGGCGGAGGTCTCTGCACTGTAGTCTCAGCAGGTATGGGCTCAGTAGGTGGTTCTGGGATGACTGGTTCCCATAATTGGGGTGCTGACTTTGGGTGTGGTGCAACCTGCAACGAAACAGGACAGGCTTCCTCAAATAGCCCTGGCCAGAAGCGACGGATAAGTCTGGTCAATTGCTCAGCATCGTGGCTGATTTTACTTAGCGAAAGTTCGTCTCCCTCAGGGTGAGCGATCTTTACACGAGTGGTGTTCAGTGCGACGAGCAAAGAGGGGAGCTTGGGATCGTCTCCGAACAGGTTTGTATGATCGCGAACCAAATCAACCAACTCGGGGAAACTGACCTCACGATGACCGACCTCACCGTAGCCCCGACTCTCCAGGTAGGCCCGCATCGCCTTCTCAAGGCCCGTGTGCAAGTGCAACACGGCATCCTTCACTTCGGCTTCGCTGTCAGCCGCGGAATACTTTTGCAACGCTTTTATAAGCAGCTTGCGTGCCTGACTAATCCCTGTTCCCACGTTTCGTCCTTCTACGTCGCTTGTGGGTTATACCCCACGCTCCCAACAAGAGGGTTGCTGGAGCCAAAGCACTTGTGCCGCAGCACTGCCGGAGTAGTTCATCCCAGAACTCACGCCACAGGCGTTCCAGTTCGCGTTGAAGCCATTGCTCAATCTCATGCTCCAGACGTTCCAGTTCGCCCTGAAGCCATTCTTCAAATCTTTGCTGTAGGTCTTCCCAACGCTCGTTAAGTTCGTCGGAGATCTGTTGTATCAGTTCGTTGAACCACCCTTCTAACAGCGTGCCAGGGTTGATGTTGACCTCTCCCTCTGGCACGACCATGACCAAGCAAGACATCACGGGACCAAACGGGTCTCCATTATAAGTCATTTGCCATTCTGTATTGTAGATCCCAATCTCTTCTGGAGCTACGATTGGGATTTCCCAGCGTGTGATTTGACCTGGTGGCACCTCATTCTCCAGCGCATATGCTGATGGAGCACCCAAAGTTTCACCGTTTACGTTCTCTAAGCGAAATTCTTGCTCGATAGTCCAAGTGACATTGCCAGTATTTTGAACATCAAAACGAATACTACTACTCTCGTCAGACTTTAACACCAAAAATCTTGACTGCTCTACTAACAACGCGTCGACGTTCACACTCGATGTATCAAACACCATAAAGACCGGACGCTCAGTTAACTCCAGCGATATTGTGCCATTCGTTGTATTGATGATTGCGCCCGCGTCCAGCGTGGTGGGATCAAAATCCGGCCCGAACACTTGAACGGTCGGCACGGCAATATTGTCAACTTTCACTGTACGCGGTTCATCACCTCCCTGTGACTTCCACAGTGCAATAATGGTCTGATTGCCCTTCACAAAACGATATTCATACACATCGTCATCACCGGGACGATTACGATCGTCCTGGCCGCGTACCTGCTCCTGAAACTTACTACCCGCCAGCAAGGATGCCATTGTGCTAAACCCATAGTAAGCTGGTTTGGGTGAGAAGTCTCGCTGAATTATGCCAAAACTGCTTTCTGTCGGATTATCTACTACATCGTCACGGAAATCATACCACAGCACGTTTTGGACGCCTGCAGCTATTGCTTGAACATAAGTACGAATCAAATAATCAGATTGAACGATCTCCGGCTGCGTCCCGCGTTCTCCAGCCCGCCCCTTGAGTGCTTCCGTAGCCCAACCGATTTCGGTGATCCAGATAGGTTTTTCACCCCAGTGAGACATCAGCCGTTCAAACGCGACTATCTCGTCTGTGAAGTTATATTGATTAGGCTCGGTCTGATACTGAAGCGTCTCCACATCAAACCGGCTCCGAGGGAGAACCTGTTCAGGGAAAGCTGGCGCACGGTAAGGATGAATCGCCAGGACATCAAAATATGGCCAGCCGCCTGCGTCATGAATCTGCTCGAGATAGTCGAAGTAATCCACGCCCGGTCCATTGACTTCAGGCGACAATCCGCCCAATACGACCTGAGCCTGAGAATCTACTTGATGAATCTCTTCGTAGGCTGCTCTCAGCACTTTGACGTAATCGGCTGCGTTTGGATATGAAGCGCTTAAGTCTACTTTGCGCCAAAAACATACCG
>JACIWR010000174.1 GCA_014360845.1 Anaerolineae bacterium | reverse complement strand
TCAGGATGATTCGACTTCGTGCGCCCTCCTCGCTGCCACTCAGAGGCGCACTCCGCTCAGGATGATTCGACTTCGTGCGCCCTCCTCGCTGCCACTCAGAGGCGCACTCCGCTCAGGATGACTACTCTTACGATCTCGCGGAGTTGAACCCCGCGAGATCGAAGGAGCCTGCGCCTACCTGCCGCCCGGAGCGGCGGGTGGGTCTCCCTTCCCAAACCAGCACCGCCTGTTTCACGATCAGTGCGTCCTTAAGCCGGGCCCAACCCGCCCTCAAGGTGCGCTACTGACCAGCACCTCGAAATCGGGGTCATAAGTCAACAGGTAATCGTATACCAGACGAGCCTGCTCCAGCGCGCCGATGCTCTGGCAAACGTCCAGAAATTCGCGGTAGAGGTCGGCGACCAGGCCAGTGGGCCGGATGATGTGAAATTGAGGGACGACGTTATCGGCGATGCCCTGGCGGTTGTAGATCACTATCTCGTAGGCGGTGAAGGTGTAGCGAGCGGGAAAGGCGCGGCGATACTCCCGCATGGCTGTCTTCACGTCACCGCGCTGCAGGGCGATGCGTGCCAGATACCGGTGCGCTGACTGATCTCCTCCAAAAAAGAGAGCCCGGCGCAGGTCGGCTTCGGCTGCTTCCACCTGGCCTTGCTCCAGCAAAGCCCGTCCCCGCTGGACGTAGACGCGCCCGTCGGTGGGGGATAGCTCCGCAGCGCGGTTCAGCCAGCTCAGCGCCTCGTCGGTCTGACCCCGGTCCAGCAGAACACGGCCCAGCCAGGTGACCGCTTCTGCTGACAGTGAATGGCGGGCCACGGACCGGCGACAGGCTGTTTCGGCGCGGGCCAGATCGCCGCTGAAGTAGGCCAGTTGACATTGCCAGAGGTCATCGCTCCCCGCCTGAGCAGCGGTCACGATGGTGGGCCACTCTTGTCGGCGGAACTCGGTTTTCTGCCAGAAACCGGACCCGGCCAGCGATGGATCGTCGCTTAGCACGCGGGCGTATTCACCGATGGCGCATTCCCGGTCTTCGGCCTCCTCGCAGGCTAAACCCAGATTGAGGTGATAGTAGAGGTTATCCGGCTCGCGTTCCAGTGCCTGCTGGAACGCGGTGATGGCAGCGTGCGATTCACCTGCGCCCCACAGAAGAGCAGCCAGATTTGCGCGGCTGGCCCCGTGATGCGGCACCCGGTCCAAACCGCGCCGGTAGTGGTCTATCGCCTGCCTCAGGGAATCGCTCTCCCTCAGCGCTAAGTGGCTATAGGCCAGGCCGGCCTGGAACTCGTACAGGGCCATGCCGGGGTCGAGCGCAAGTGCCCGTTCCATGTTGGCGGCGGCCAGCGACCACTGGCCTGCATTACCGGCCTGCACCCCCCGGTCGAAGAAAAACTGGGCCGCGTTTATCCAGGCGAAGATGAGAACCACGAAGAGCAAGCCCACCGTCGCCAAGACCAACCCGCTACGGCGCTCCCGCGCCCGCTGGACGGGGTCTCCCACCCATCCGCTGACAAAGGCCGCGACCACAATCAGATAGAACACGATGAGCGGCGTGCTCAGGAAACTATCGGTGATGCCGTGGATGAGAAAGCTGACCAGGGCGGCGATGCATCCGGCCAACAGGGAGCGATCGCGAGAAGGGGCCTGTCCCCAGGCACGCCAACAGGCCACGGCCATGGATGCTGCCAGCCACAGAGAAGCCGCCAGACCCACCAGCCCCGTATCCGTGGTCACATGAAGCGCCGTGTTGTGCGGCGTGGCCAGGAAATCGCTGAACCCCACTGCAGGGTCGTGATACTGGAGATAAGCCAGACCAAAAGTGCCCGGTCCCTGTCCCAGCAAGGGGTGGTCGGCGATCATGCGGGCGGCATAGCGCCACAGGTTAAAGCGCACGCCCACTGTGCCCGCCTGGCGAATCAACTCTTGCCAGGTCTCAGGTCCCAGGGCCAGAGCGGCGCCGACCAGTAACAGGCCGCCCGCACCTCCCACGAGCCCCAACCAGGCAGGCAATCGCTTTTCACCTCTCGCCGACAGAGCGAGGAGGAAGGCAAAGGTCAACAAGGCCCCGCTTAGACCCAGCAGCCCCCCGCGGGTGCGACTGAGGGCGAGGCAGGTCACGGCGGCCACCAGCCACGCGATGACGTTGCCCCGCGTCCAGCGGGAGCGCACGGCAAAGAGCACTCCCAGAGCCAGGGAAATGCTGAACTCCAGATAAGCGGCCACTATACCGGCGTTAGTTAGCGTATATCTCAGGCGATGAATGGTGGGCGGTAGCGGTGATTGCCAGCCACCGATTCCCCACCACCCCTGCTCGAAGTCCGAGAAGAGAGGGATGCCGAAGTACCAGCAGGCCATCTCCATGAAGCTGAAGAACAAGACCACCGTGCTGGCCATCAAAAGGGTCTTGAGGTAACTGCGCACGGGCCAGCCGTGGCGCAGGGAGTCGGTGATGCGGTAGTAAAGCAATACGTACAAGACGAATTGCGCCAGGCTTTCCACGCTCAGGCGGCGGTCAATGGACAGTGCCGTACTCACCCCGGCGACGAGCAGCACGGCCAGGAGCGGCGCGTCCAGGGGAGTGCGCGGCCAGGGACGCCGTTGACGCCACAGGCTCCACAGCCAACCACCGATGAGGAGCACCAGGAGCACCTGCGAGGCCACACGCAGGTTGAAGTAAAGAGCGCCATATAGCGTGCCCCCCACGAAAGTGAAATAGGCTATTAGCAACAGCAATATTACTTCGCGGGGTGAGGTTTGACTGCTCGTCTTCATGCTGTGCCAGTCTTCTCAATAACCGTATTTGTTTACCGTCAGCAGCGTAGGACAGACTTTCCAGCCTGTCCACGCAGGTGCCACATGTCACCCAAGACGACGGGTAAGGCTCTCTTCCTTGATCACCGCCAGTACCGTCTGTTTCACGGTGGTGCGTCACAGCCGAACCCAACCCGCCCTGGTGTAAGGCAACGAGATCACGGAACGCGGGTGAAGACCACCGCCACCTCGTCCTCGTAGACTTTCTCCCAATCGGCGCTTTCGGTCAGCAGTGTGGCCAACGAGGCCCTGCTCTCGATGAGTACGTAATCTACGGTGTATTTCTCCAGGGGCTGGCGCCAGTCGCCGCGCAGTTGATAGGCCAGCAGATACTCGTTGATGAACTCATCTCCGTAAACGTCGGCCCGGCCGTCAATAAACACCCGATAACCGCGCCAAAGCAGGTACCCGCCCCAGTTGTAGCTGTTGTACATACGCGCCTGACTCAAACCGGTGCTCTCGATGTAATCCAGGGCCGCCAGGGGATAAAACTCCTGTAGTGCGCGGGGATTGTTGCCGATCACCTGGGCGCAGCGCAGGGCGCAGCCCGCCCCAATCACTAACAACAGCACCCAATTGAGAATAACAGTAGCTCCGCCAGACGAGGAATAGCCGGGCCGGAAAAGGCGGGGAAACCTGTCCCTCGACCACGCGACCAGATGTCCTGTCAGAATCGGGGTGACTACTATGGCAAAGAGGGGGATATGCCGCGCCGAGATCAGCCCGGCCAGCCCGAAGCTACAAAACAGCAATAGCTCGGTCAGGTCCACAGCGCGCCGGGAGAGAGTCATAGCCGCCGCCGTGCCCAGCAACAGAAGGGCGAAAGGCCAATACTGAGGCTGATGGAAGTTGGGCGAGGCCCATTCCTGGATATAGGTCTGCATGGCCCGGCTGCCCAGCGTGCCGAAGGGATAAAGCAACATTTCGTAGGTATTGGGATTGAGCAGGGCCGCTATGATTGACGCCCCCAGGGCCAGAGCCAGATTTCGAATCTGGGCCCAGGAGAGGGTGTCTTGGTGGGCATAGCCGAGGAGACGTTGCGCCCCCTCACCAACAATGAAACATCCCAGCATCACCAGGCCGAGGAAGAAGCCGCTATGCAGATTCACCCACAAAGCTGTAAGCAGGGGATAGAGCCACAGGAAGTTGCGATTGCGGACTTTGTACTGATAGAAGAGAAAGGCGAACGCTGCCGCCGATAGAACGTTCAGCATCTGCGGGCGCACGCCCCAGGTGATGGCCGAGGCCAGCGCCCCCAATAAAACGGTGAACACGGCCCAGTGGGGTCGCCCCTCGCATTGCACGTACACCAATCCAAAGGAGAGAGTGATCACCAGGGCGGCCACCAGGATGAGCAGTGGCAATCCGCCCAGGAGATACAGCGCCCAGATAATCACCTGGCTGAGCCATTCATGAGTGATCCAGCGGTGATGGGGCACGGTGTAGGAGAAAACGTCGTGGCGGGGGATGGATTGGGTCTGCCAGATGTACCGGCCGGTGGCCAGGTGCCACCAGAAGTCCGGATCACGCAGTTCGCGCACGGCCATGGTAAAGAGCAGGAGGAAGAAAACCATGACTAACAGCCGTCGGGTATCCAAGCGCCGGGGTAAGGGGACTTTGTGCATCTCGCTCCCTTCTCCGTTCTCGACGGGGGCTGATTATTCGCTGTACAGGCGGCGGTAAATGACGTATTGGCGATAGATTTCTTTGACGTAGAGCGTCGGCTCTCGGCGGTCAATTATTTCTACAAAGAGGTCGGGATCCCCTTCTTCGGTGGCTTCCATCCAGCGGTTGGCATTGCCCGGTCCGCCGTTGTACCCGGCCAGCGCCGCGAAAATGTTGCCGTTGAAATCCTGCAAGGCCCTGGCCAGGTACCACACTCCAAACTTCACGTTCAGATAGGGGCGATACAAATCGCTGGTTTGGTAATCGGGCCAGGGCATTTTGAGGGCAATCCACTCCCCGGTGGTGGGTATAATCTGCATCAGGCCAATAGCCCCGGCCCATGATTCCGCGCCTTCGTCAAACAGACTCTCCTGGCGGGTCAGGGCTACGATGAGCAAGGGATCGAGCCCGCTGGCCGCCGCCTCGCCGAGCAGGAGGTCGGAGAAATACACCGGATAGGCCAGGCGTTGAATGAAAGGGGGAGCTGCTTCCAGGGAGCTTGCGGGCGAAAGTTTGAGCAGTTGCATAGCACAGCGAATCGAAGGGCCGTAGAGACCCAGATCGCGGAAGTAGAGGGCGAGCTGGTACTGGCGCAGGGGGTTATTCTCGTGTTCTTTGCGCAGTGCGTCGAATTCGCGCATTGCTTCGGTGCGCAAACCCACTGCCAGCAGTTCCTCGCCCCGGCGCAGGCGTGCGGATTCACGGATCTCGTCGGGGAGGGCAGCGGTGATTTGCTCCTCGGAGGGGATGTCGCTCCAGGCGGCGAGCCATTCCTCGGCCTCTGCCTGGCCCGCCGGGTCGTTATCGGGGGGCAGCAGGATATTGCCCGTCCCGGTCGGCCAGGCCGGGCTGGCCGATCTGGCCGCGAGCAAATCGCGGGCGCGGACGCCGTAATAGCTCTCCGGTTGAGCCTCGATTACGGCCTTCAGTGCTGTCTCTGCCGAGAGCAGAAATCCCTGGCGCAACAGGGTTTTGCCCGTCCAGAACTGCGCGGCCAGGACGTTGTCCGCGGTGGGGTACTCCTCGCTTATTCGTTGCCACAGGGTCAGCGCGCGTTCGAGTTCGTTCTGGCGGTAATGACTCAGCCCGGCGCGGAAGAGGGCCTCGGCGGCGTAATCGCTACGAGGGTAACGCTCTACCAGATCGGTGTAGGCAGCGATGGCGTCCTGGTATTCTCGCTCGCTTTCCGCTAAACGCGCGGCCCGCCAGATGGCCTCCACGGCCAGGTCGTGCTGGGGATAGTTATCGGCAAAGAGGCGGTAGGTGTGCATTGCCTGAGCATAATCCCCCATCGAGGCGTAGGTCCGCGCCTTCTCCAGCCAGGCCTGTCCCAACCGTTCGTTGGCGGGGTGATCTTCAATCAGATTCTCGAATTCCCGGATGGCCAACTCTGGGCTGCCGGCGGCACGGAAGGCCAGGCCAGCGTAATAGTGCGCGTCGCCGGTGTGGTGGGGGGTGGCCTCGATGTAGCGATAGAAGGCTTCTACCGCTGGCCCGTAGGCTCCGGCGTAGTAGTCCACCAGCCCCCGTTGGAATTCGTCCACAGGCACCTCATCCTGCACCAGTTCCAGCAGTGCCAGGTAGGCAGCGTAGGCCCTGGGGTAACTCTCCACAGCCTGCAGGAAAAGGCTATGGGCGGCGTCCTCGTTTTCCAGTTCACGATGCACCTGTCCCATGTAGTACAGAATTTGTGCGCGGTAGGAATCTGATTGGGTTGTGCTCAAAATGGTCTCGTACTGGTCCAGGGCCTCGTCATAGGCCTTCTGAGCCAGGTAAGCCGTCGCCATCTTCTCTCGCAGGCGGAAAGTCTGGTTGGGATCGCTGGCCCCGTCCAGGGCTGTCTGGTAAGCGACCAGCGCCGCGGTGTGATCCTGGAGCTGCTCGTATGCGTCGCCGATGCGCTCGTAAATCTGATCGGCGATAAGGGTCGGCTCCAGAAGGTAGGTCTGATAAGCAGTGATGGCCTGCTCCCAATGGCCAAGATTCTCATAACTGCGGGCCAAGAAGAACAGCGCAGGCTGGCGGTGCTTAGCGCCGGGGTGATTGAGGATAAAGCTTTCCAGAACAGTTGTGGCCCGGGCGTAGTCGCCGTTCAAGAAGGCGCATTGTCCCAGGCGGAATTGGACCTCGGCGCGCTGCTCCTCGTTGAGGGGGAGTGAGGTCAGAGCCGTTTCGTAGATGGTGATGGCCGCGGCGTAATCGCCGTTTCGTTGGTGCTGTTGAGCGGCGTTCAGCAACACAGTGGGGTCGGGTGTGGGGGTGGGGGTGGGCGTTGCCGTGGGGGTAGGGGTGGCTGTAGGCGTCGGGGTAGGAGTCACTGTAGCCGTGGCCGTGGCCGTCGCGGGCAGAAGAGAGGACAGCATCGTCTCCCATCGTCCACATGAGGTGGGAAGCAGCATGCCCAGCAGCAGGATTACATTACAGAGGAGTCGGAAAGCGGGTATTTTGTTCATAAAACTTATTATCGCTGTATTTGAATGAATTGTCAAACTCGGCATTTCGGGGGGGGCAGTAGGGCGCAGCGGCGCTGCGCCCCATGGGCACTCCGTGGTGGCGAGTAGGGCTCTCTGCCCCCCACAACCAGCACCGCCTGTTCCACGGCGGTGCGTCCCTAACCAAGCCCAACCCGCCCTACAGGGATGCGACCACCCTTCGATTCCGCTCAGGGCGCAGCAGCGGTCGGCCGCTACGGGACAACCCTGCCCCAAACTGAAGCGCATCCGAGTTACCCCAGATGTTTGACAAAATCACCCTTGTATGTTAGAGTATAACACACAAACTCATATCAGGGAATGCTCTTATCTGGAGGGGTGGAGGGACCGGCCCACTGAAGCCCCGGCAACCGGGCTGAGAGACGGCGGACGTGCGCAACGAGGCGCAGGCGGCATGCACCACCTCATCAGCCAGCGGTGCCAATTCCGGCAGGGCGTCTGGTGATACGACGTTCTGAAAGATGAGAGGGCTTATTTTCAATTTGTCTCTCATCGGAGAGAATTTTTTTGTTCGCTGGCGAACGATGTCATTCTGAGTCTTCCGTGAACACCGCGCCATCCGTAGGAGGCACGGGTGACCATGCAACCGGGGATGGCGCAGGCCGGGCTTTCCAGCCCGTCCCCAGGTGACATTGGCCGTTGCGACTTGTATCTTGATGCGAAAAGAGGAGCCTATGCGGACTATTGAGTGGGATCAGGGGACCGTGCGCATGATTGATCAGCGGCGTCTCCCCGCCGAGTTGGTGATTTTGGAATTGACCGATTACCGCGATGTGGCGCGGGCCATTCGCGAGATGGCCATTCGTGGCGCGCCGGCCATCGGTGCGGCTGCGGCCTTCGGATTGGCTTTGGGAGCGCGACAAAGCCAGGCTCGAGACCGCGAAGCGCTCTTGGCCGAGTTGGATGAAGTGGCCGAAACGCTGCGCCAAACGCGCCCCACGGCAGTGAATCTGTTCTGGGCCCTGGACCGGCTCTTGACCCGGGCTCACGATCCTGCGCTCCAAACCCCGGCGGAGATCGTCGCCGCGCTGGAAGCGGAAGCACAGGCCCTGGCCGATGAGGATGTGGAGATTAACCGCAGAATGGGAGCCCACGGTGCTCAAGTCATATCCGATGGCGATAACATCCTGACCCATTGCAACACCGGTTCGCTGGCCACGGTGGATTTCGGCACAGCTTTGGGCGTGATCAGGGCAGCCTGGGAGCAGGGCAAGCGTGTGCACGTGTGGGTGGATGAGACCCGGCCTCGCCTGCAGGGCGCACGACTCACCGCCTGGGAGCTGATGCGCGACGGCATCCCGATGACACTGATCGCCGATAACGCGGCAGGCCATCTGATGCGCAGCGGACAGGTGGATGTGGTTCTCTTTGGGGCGGACCGGGTGGCGGCTAATGGCGACGTGGCCAACAAAATTGGCTCGTACAAACTGGCTGTGCTGGCCCGTGAGAACGGCATTCCCTGCTACTCGGTGGTCCCAACTTCGACGATAGACCTGTCCTTGCCCGACGGCGATGCCATTCCCATTGAGGAGCGCGATCCGGAGGAAGTGACCGTCATCGGTGGCGTGCGCATTGCGCCCCAGAACGTGCCGGTCTACAACCCCGCCTTCGATGTGACCCCGCATCGCTATCTGACCGGGATAATCACCGAGAACGGGATTGTGTATCCGCCGTTCAAGCGAAACTTGCGGCGGGTGGTCGGGGGGTGAGTTGGATACACCGACCACATGGCTATAGGCTGTCGTCGGGTGAAGTTCCCGCACAGCCTTGCACGCCTTGTAGGAGGTATTAACGGTGAGAAAATTCGAGCCCAAGCTATTGCCCTTGCACGTCGGCAGCGTGCCCCATACTGATCCACTGGAGGCTTGCCAGGTCACATTTAAATACTTTCCCCAAATCCCGACCTGGCCCCAGTTGCCCCGGCGCACCTTCCTGGAAAACATGTATGTCCAGTTTAGCGAAGGCTTTCCGGGCGTGGTGCTGGAGGACGAACGCATTTATGTGGATCGCTCCCAGGACCTGGACCCTGGTCTGGAGCGGCTCTATGTGGCCTATTTGGAGAACAAACTGGATTACGGAGCTCTCAGCCCCGACTACGCGGCGGGC
>JACIWR010000173.1 GCA_014360845.1 Anaerolineae bacterium | reverse complement strand
GAACCATCCCTTCTCCGAGTTGGGTAGAAGCCCAATCGCATTGGGCGGAGGCCTGGAAAGTGGCCTGCCATCCTGATTTTGACGGCCAACGCGGTTGGCCTGCTACCCTTTTTTGTGATGTAGTAGGACAACACCTGAGGAGTTGTCCTACATGCCAAACCGCTCCCGATTTATCTTGTGATACAGCCTGCGCAGGGCCTTATACACCTCTCTATATCCCTTGTACAGACGATCGTATATCGGCGCGTTGCACTCCTGCGGTTCAAAAACGTCAGCGACCCGCACCACCTTCTTCAGCGCGGGAAAGTCGGGGTAGATACCTAAGCCCACGGCGGCCACCAGCGCCGCCCCCACCGCCCCCGCTTCCTGGGGATTGGCCACCCGCTCCACGCGCTTTTTCGTCACGTCGGCGATAATCTGCAACCACGGATCCCCTCGCGCCCCACCGCCGACGATGCGCACCGTGTCTTGCCACTGGTGAAACTTCTGACCCAGCAGGTCAAAGGTCCAGCGCAAATTGTAGGCTACTCCCTCATACACCGCCCGCAGCAGATGCTCGCGTTTGTGATCTGCGCTCAGGTTGAAGAAGGTGGAGCGCACATAGATGTCCTCCACGGGAGCGCGCTCGCCGTACATCCAGGGAGTGAAAATCAGATAATTAGAGCCGGGCTCAATGTGCTGTACGTCGGCATCCATCAGCGCATACACATTCTCGATGTTCGGGTCTGCCTGCTCCGCGCGATAAAACTCGTCGGCGATCCACTTCAGGCAGGCCCCCGCCGTTTCGTTTTCAGCGTACAGCAGGTTCTTAGTCGGATCGGCAGCCTGGATGGTGGCGATGCCGCTTTTGCCGGTGACTTTCTTGCCGATGACGACCCCCACCCAACTGGAAGTGCCCAGATAAACGTGCTGATCACCCTCCACCACCGCCGCCGAGCCCACCGCTGCGGTCAGCGCATCGCCCGCCCCCACCACCACCGGGGTGCCGGCCCGCAGCCCAAACTGGCGCGCCGCTTCCTCGGTCAATCCGCGTCCCACCGTCTCCACCGGACTGCGCAGGTCTGGCATCTTGTCCAAAGGCAAGTTAAAAAGGGTGATGATCAGAGGGTCCCAGGTTTTCTTGCCCAGGTCAAACATGCCCGTCACCGAGGCCTCAGTCCAGTCAATCACCATCTCGCCCGTGGCACGGTAGAGCAGATAGCCGTTCACATCGAGGATTTTGGCCGTCTGGGCGTAAAGTTCGGGCGCGTTCTCCCGCAGCCACCAGACTTTGGCGATCCAATCCTTGCCGGAGAGTCGCGCTCCGGCCACGGCGGCAAAGATGCTGGGGTGCAACAAGCGCCGCATGGCTCGCTCGGCCTGCTGTCCACCGCGCGCGTCCAGCCAGATGATCGCCCGCTGCAAACACTGACCCGCCTCGTCCATGGGTAAGATGCCCAACATCTGCGTGGTAAAGGTGGTACACAGCACATCCTCGGGCCGGACATCATATTTCTCCAGCAGTTGCCGGGTGCTGCCCGTCACCGCCTGCCACCAATCCTCCGGGTCCTGTTCCGCCCAATCCGAGCGAGGATAATACACCGGATAGGGCTCAAAGATGCTGCCCAGCACGTTCGCCTGAGTATCCACCAATACGGCCTTGCTGCCCCCCGTGCCCACGTCGTGGGCGATGATGTATTTTCCGGACATGGTGCCTCCCTCACGTTGTCACGTTTCACGTCTTCACGTCTCACGCTCCGCATAACTCAGCGCCGCATCAATCTTGGCCAATTCCTGACGCATCTCGAACCCGAGGTGCTGGCTGGCTCCGTTGGGACAGGCCACGACGCAGGCCCCGCACCCCTGGCAAAGCACGGTGATGACCTCGGCGATGTTCCGCTCTTCGTCTATCCGGCGTGCGTCGTAAGGACAGGCGGCGACGCACAATCCACAGCCACTGCACAGCCTCTCGTTGACGGTGGCCACCGTGCCCAAGGTCTCGATGTACTCGCGGGAGAGCATAGTCACCGCGCGGATGGCCGCCCCGTGGGCCTGGGCCATGGACTCCTCCACCGACTTCGGGGAATGAGCCAGACCGCACAGGTACACCCCATCCACGGCGAAATCCAGAGGCCGCAGCTTGACATGCGCCTCCAGGAAGAAACCGTCCTCGTTGAGGGGCACTTTCAACAGCTGGGCCAGTGCGCTGTTGTCGCCCGGCTCAATGCCGGTGCTCAGGACCAGGTAATCAGGCTCCAGGGTCAGCGCCTCACCTGCCATGCCCGCCATTGTCGCTTCGACCCGCAGCCGCCCATCCACCACTTCCACACGGGGCCTGTCCTCCGCGTCATACGGGAGGAAGACCACTCCCGCCTGGCGAGCCTGCTGGTAGTATAACTCACGAAAGCCGTAAGCGCGAATGTCCCGGTAAAGGACATAAACCTTGGCCCGCGGGTTCAACTCCTTGAGGCGCAGCGCGTTTTTGATAGCCTGCGAACAGCAGATGCGGCTGCAATAGGGGCGTTGCTCGTCCCGGGACTCCACACACTGGATCATGACCACGGTGTCCGCCTGAGCCAGCGACCCGTCTTTCTGAGCCAATCGCTCCTCCAGCTCCACCTGGGTCAGCACCCGCTCGTCCTGGCCGTATAAATACGAGGTCGGTTCCACCGCTTTGGCCCCCGTGGCCACCACTACCACGCCGTGTTCCACTGTGGTCTGCTGGCCGTCCGCGGAGGCCAGCGTGGTCTGGAACTTGCCCACGTAGCCGGAGATGTCCGTTATCTCGCTGTTCTTGTAAACGTGGATGCGCGGATGGCTCTCCACGCGAGCGATGGTCTCGCGCAACAGGCGCTGAGGGTCCTCGTCGCCGAGGCCGTAGTGGATATGCCGCAGATGACCGCCCAGCTCCGGCTCCCGTTCCACCAGATGCACCGGATAGCCCTGGTCGGCGATGGACAACGCCGCCGTCATCCCGGAAAGCCCCCCGCCGATGACCAGGGCGCTGTGCACCAGGTCGAAACGCAGGCGCGGCAGGGGCCGCAGCCATCGCGCCTTGGCCACCGCCATCTGCACCAACTCCTTGGCCTTGAGCGTGGCCAACTCCGGAAAAGCGCGGTGCACCCACGAATCCTGCTCGCGCAGATTGGTCATCTCGAAGAAGTAAGGGTTCAACCCGGCCTCGCGGAGCGTATCCTGGAACAAGGGCTCGTGGGTGCGCGGCGTGCAGGAAGCCACCACCACGCGGTTCAACCCGTACTCCTCGATGCGCTCTTTGATGCGCTGCTGCGTGTCCTGGGAGCAGGTGTAGAGATTGTGCTCGGCATAGGCCACGCCGGGCAGCGTCTTAGCGTACTCCACCACCTGGGGCACGTCCACCACGGCGCCGATGTTGATGCCGCAGTGGCAGATGAAAACACCCACTCGCGGTTCTTCATCGGAGACGTCCCGCTCCGGCGGATACTCCTTGACCCGCGTCAACGTGCCCCGCGCAGGGGCCAGCAGACACGAGGCGTGGGCTGCCGCGCAGGAAGCCTCCACCACCGTCTCCGGGATGTCCTTCGGCTCGCCGAAGGCCCCGGCGACGAATACGCCGGGCCGCGTCGTCTCCGTGGGGGCGAAAGCCTCGCTCTCGCAGAAGCCGAAGCGGTTGAGCTGCAATCCCAGCCGACGGGCCATCTCCTGCGCCGATTCCGTGGGCCGCAGCCCGACGGAGAGCACCACCAGGTCGAACTCCTCCTCGTGTAGCTCCCCGTCCTCGCCCACGTAGGTGATGCGCAGGTTCTTCGTACCCGGCACCTGCTTTACCGAGGAGACGAAGCTGCGGATGAAACGCACCCCGTGTTGATTCTTGGCCGCTTCATAGTACTTGTCGAAATCCTTGCCGAAGGCGCGGATGTCCAGGAAGAAAACCGTCGTCTCCACGCCGGGCAGGTGCTCTTTAGCGATGACGGTCTCTTTGATGGCGTACATGCAACACACGGCAGAACAGTAATCCTGCCCGCAGGCCGCGTCGCGGGAGCCGACGCACTGCAACCAGGCGATGCGTTTCGGCTCTTTGCCGTCCGAAGGACGCTGCACGTGCCCGCCGAAAGGTCCCGAGGCGGAGAGGATACGCTCGAACTCGATGCTGGTCACCACATTGGGATAATAGCCGTAGCCGTACTCTCCTTTGAGACGAGCGTCGAAGGGCTCCACGCCGGGGGTGAGGATGACAGCTCCCACCTTCAACTCGCGGACCTGGTCCGTCATCTCGTGGATCACGGCCCCGGCCTGGCAGGCGTAAACACACTCCAGGCACTCGGAGCAAATCCCGCAGGAGAGACAGCGCTGCGCCTCGGCCAGGGCTTCTTCCTCGCTCAGACCCAGGCTCACCTCACGGAAGTTGTTAACGCGCTCTTCCACGGGCAGATTGCGCGATCGCGCCCGGGGCCGGGGCACGATGTCCCCCTGCTCCAGCCGTTCCCGAATCTCCTCCGCGCTCAACTCGACTTTGGGCTGCAGGACCGGCTCGCGCGTGCCCAGCTCTTCACCGCGCAGGAAGCGATCAATGGAACGGGCCGCCTTGTGTCCGGCGGCGATGGCCTCCACCACGAAAGCCGTGCCCGTCACCACGTCGCCGCCGGCGAAGACCCCCGGCTTGCCCGTGGCCAGCGTCTCCGGGTCCACTTCGATGGTGCGCTGCCGGGTCGTCTTGATCTGTCCATCCTCGCCCAGCAGGCTCAGATCCGGCGCCTGGCCGATGGCGAAGATGACAGTGTCGGCCTCGATGATGTGCTCTGTCTCCGGGAACTCGTCCATGTCCAGGCGGCCATCGGCGGTGAAACCGCGAAAGTCCACCTCCCAGCAGCGCACCCCCGCCACCCGACCGTCGCGGGCCACGATTTCTTTGAAGGTACGTCCGGGAAAAATGCGCACTCCCTCTTCCTCGGCCTCAGCTATCTCCCAGGGATGGGCGGGCATGTTCTCGCGGCCCTCCAGGCAGCTCATGTACACCTCTTTGGCTCCCAGCCGCACCGCCGTGCGGGCCACGTCCACGGCCACATTACCACCCCCCAGCACCAACACCCGCTCGCCTAGCTCGGGCCGCTCGCCCAGGCGCACCTGGCGCAGAAAGTCGGTGTTGAGCAGCACACCGGGCAAATCGGCCCCTGGAATGCGCAGCTTGCGGCCCTGGTGCGCGCCCACCGCCAGGAACACGGCGGCGTAGCCGTCCTTGAGCAGCGCGTCCACATCGTCCACGCGGGTGTTGAGCCTGAGTTCCACCCCCAGGGCCAGGATGTCGTCAATCTCGCGTTGGATCAACTCGGCGGGCAGGCGATACTCGGGCACGCCCACGCGCATCATCCCCCCGGCCACGGGCAGCGCTTCGAAGACGGTGACCCCGTAGCCCATCTTCACCAGATCGTGGGCGGCGGTCAGCCCCGCCGGACCGGAACCGACAATGGCGATGCGCTCCTCGTGGATGCGCTGCGGGGGAGTGATGGGCTCGCGCTCCATCTCCTGCACCCGGTCAACAACGAAGCGCTTGAGGGCCATGATGGAAATCGGCTCGTCCACCTGGTTGCGAGAGCACTCATCCTCGCAGCGATGGTTACAGATGCGGCCACAGATAGCGGGGAAGGGGTTGTCCTCTTTGATGACGCGATAGGCCTCGGCGTATCGCTGTTCGCGGATGAGGGCGATGTAGCCCTGGGCCCGCTGGTGGATGGGGCAGGCATTGCGGCAAGGGGAGGTGCCCCGTTTCTCGATAGCGTAGGCGTTGGGAGTAGCTTGCGGGTAGAGCTTGTAGATGGCCTTACGCTCCGCCAAACCGGCGTTAAACAGGTCCGGCAATTTCACCGGGCAGGCCTGGGCGCAATCACCGCAGCCGGTGCACTTGTCCAGGTCCACAAACCTGGCCCGCTGATGCACCACGGCGGTGAAATTGCCTGGCTGGCCGCGCAGTTCCTGCAATTCAGCGCCGGTGATGATTTCGATGTTCAAGTGGCGACCACATTCCACCAGCTTGGGGGACATGATGCACATGGCGCAGTCGTTGGTGGGGAAAGTCTTGTCCAACTGGGCCATGATGCCGCCGATGGCCGGCTTCTCCTCCAGCAGATAGACCTTGAAGCCCGCCTCGGCTAGGTCCAACGAAGCCTGCATGCCCCCGATGCCGCCGCCGACGACCAACACGGCACCTACGACTGTATCCGATCTGACAACGCTGTCGCTCTCGGAGCTCAAGTTTGCACCTCTCACTTTCGCGGTCTACTATACCAAAGATCAATGTCCGTCAGCGCCGCCTGTACACATCTTTCCGATGCCCGCAATGCAGCAACAGTACAATCGCCTCATTATCCCGGACCTCGTATCTCACCCGATAGTCGCCCACGCGGGTTCGGTACTCGTTCTCATGCCCTTTCAACTTGACAGATCCTGGCGGACGCGGGTTCTCTTTCAACGCCACGACTCGCTGCATAATCCGCTCGCGCTCGCTTTCGGGCAAACTATCCGGGAGGGTTCATTATTCTGGAGGAAATAGGTTTACACTTTTGAAGCCCTGCGGAATTCTCAAGAGCTACGCCCTGTGCCCAGATCCAGCGGGCAAATCAGCCCACCGGGGCGACCGTAAGGGGTCGCTCCTACCACATTTAATTTATGGGCGACTTCTCTGTCAACGAATATCCAACGAATAAACGAATAGACCGCGGTGATGGTTATTCGTTTATTTGTTCCACCATTCGTTGACAGTATGCTGCCTGATTAAAGGGTCAACCGATTCTGAACCATCCCAGCTGGGACGAATTCAATTACACAAAGGATCAAGCGGCGATGAAGGCACTGGTGTACGATGGACAACTGCGGCTGGTCACCGATTATCCGCAACCCAAGCCCCCGCCGGGCGAGGCGCTGGTACGGGTGAGGGTGGCCGGCATCTGCAATACCGACCTGGAAGTAGTGCGCGGCTACATGGGCTTCCACGGCGTGTTGGGGCACGAATTCGTGGGCGTAGTCGAGGCTTGTGATGATGTCCCCGAACTGGTCGGACGACGCGTGGTGGGGGATATTAACGCCGCCTGCGGTGACTGTCCCACCTGTCGCGCCGGACGTCACACCCACTGTCCGCAGCGCACCACTTTGGGGATAGACCGGCGCGACGGGGCCTTCGCCGAATTTCTGACCCTGCCCGCGGTCAACCTGTTTCCCGTGCCGGACCAGATTAGCGATCGGGTGGCGGTGTTCACCGAGCCGCTGGCCGCGGCCTGTGAAATCACCGAGCAGGTGCATCTGCGCCCTACCGAGCGGGTGATCGTGCTGGGCGATGGCAAGCTGGGTTTGCTGGTGGCCCAGGTGCTGGCTCTGACCGGCTGCGATTTGCTGGTTGTGGGCCGGCACGCGGAAAAGCTGGCCCTTTTGCAGCGCCTGGGTATTCCCACGGTTCTGTCCAGCCAGGTCGGCGATGTGCAGGCCGATGTGGTGGTGGATTGCACCGGCCATCCCGATGGCTTCCTCGCCGCGCGAGCTATGGTCCGCCCCCGGGGCACATTGGTGCTGAAAAGCACTTTCCACGGCATCAATCAGGTGGATCTCACCTCGCTGGTGGTGGACGAGGTACAACTCGTCGGCTCGCGCTGCGGACCCTTCCCACCGGCGCTGCGTCTGCTGGCCCGCGATTTGATTGATGTCGAATCGCTGATTGACGCCGTCTATCCCCTGGACGAGGGAGTGACCGCCTTTGAGCACGCGAGCACCAAAGGCACACTGAAGATACTGTTGGAGGTGACATAGCGCAGATGCAGAAACAACCCAATTCCCAGATGTGCTTCGTGTGCGGTTTGGAGAACCCCATTGGCCTGAAGATCAGCTTCTACGAAGACGATGACGGTCAGGTGACCACCACGTGGACTCCGCGAGAGGAACATCAGGGGTATCCCGGTTTGCTTCACGGCGGCATCACCGCCGCTCTTCTCGACGAAGCGCTGGGACGCACGGTGATCAACCGCAACTTGTGGGTGGTGACGGCCAAAATGGAGATTCGCTACCGCAATCCTATCCCCATTGGCGAGCCCTTGAGCGTGGTCGCCGAGGTGACGCGCATCAGCAAGCGCGTCGTGGAGGCGCGGGGAGAGCTGCGTTTGAGTGATGGGCGCATTGGTGCCGAAGCCGACGCCGTCTACGTCAAACTCCCCGATGAAAAGATAGAGGAGATGGCCCAAAATCTGGCGTATTGGAAGGTCGTGCCTGATGATTAGAGCGCATCACTGTGACATGGGAACAGAATGATGAGGAGGATTTGATGAGCAATTTGTGGAAAGAGTTGAAACCCGGGCCCCAGCCCCCGGAGATTATCTACGTGCTGGTGGAAATTCCCAAGGGTTCGCGCAACAAATATGAGTATGACGAAGCTCGGGGTCTCATCAAGCTGGATCGCGTCCTATACTCCTCGCTTCACTATCCGGGCGATTACGGGTTTATCCCCCAGACTTTCTGCGAGGACGGGGACCCCCTGGATGTGTTGGTGATGACCAATCAGCCGACCTTTCCGGGCTGTGTCATCGAGGCGCGTCCGGTGGGACTGTTCCGCATGGAGGATCGCGGTCTGCTGGATAACAAGATTCTGGCCGTACCTCACACCGATCCTTTGTTCAACGAGTATCACGGCCTGGCCAATGTGCCCTCCCATTTCCTGGCCGAAGTAGCTCACTTTTTCAGCGTGTACAAGGACTTGGAGGGGATGCGAGTCAAGGTTCTGGGCTGGGAATCCCTCAGCGCCGCGTTGAAAGTGATCCAAGAAGCGATGGATTTATACACCGAGAAGTTTGGGCCTGAAGAGGGATGATACAAGCAGTCACCGCAGAGCACGCCTCACGCCCGGCCGCGGGCCGCCGCTGCGGTTTATCGTGAACGCGCGCTCTGCGGTGAATCAAAGAGGGGCGCTACTATTGAGCCCGGCGATCGGCCTGGGCCGACTCTCGGTCTCCTGTTCGAGTTATGACTCCGTGTTTTTCGAGCGTCGGCTGTCTACAATAGCTTTGCCCACTTTGATGGCGATTCCTCCACCGGGAATGAGCAAGTCTACCGCGTCTATCCCCACGTCGAAGAGCAGGTCTTTGGTCAGCATGGCGCTTA
>JACIWR010000172.1 GCA_014360845.1 Anaerolineae bacterium | reverse complement strand
TGCGCCAGGCATAAACTGTTACTCGGCGCGCGAGTGGCCGTCTGGCGCAGCATCTCCGAGCTCACATCCACGGCGACCAGCCGACAGCATCCCGGTCGGTAAAAGGGCAAATTAGCCCCGGTGCCCACACCGATTTCCAACACGTCGCCCTGGACTTGGGGCAGCCATTGTCTGCGCCGGGGGCGCAGAAACAGCCGCTCCAGCGGGGCCATGAATAAGTCGTAGGGCGATTTACCCTCTTGTTCCAGCCGGGTCTGGGATCCGGCGGCCTTATCCCAACAACTCGCGCACATCATCCACTTCTCTCCCGCCGGGCCTGGGTCGGACAGCTTACCCACAAGCCGCTTGTCCCGGCGCGCTGGCCCGGGGATACCGCCAGCAATGCATCTATTTTACCACAAATAAGCGCTTTATGAAAACCAGGTGAGAGGAGCGGGTGCGCTTCGGTTTGGGGGCAGGTTTGTCCCGTAGCGGCCGACCGCCGCTGCGTCCTGAGTGGAAGCGAAGGGTGTCGGCCTACGGCGGGCAGGGCCTGTCCTGAGCCCCGTCAAAGGGGGCCTGTCCTGAGCCTCGACGAAGGACCGCCCCAAAACCGACGCACACCCGAGGGGAGCGACGTACCTGCGAAGCGCGTTGCTCCTCAAGGATAGACGAAAACGGCGAAAAATGATATAATGTTCACAGTTCTCGCAGAAGGTCACATCCGCGAAAGGAGGCCTGTCCCATGCTGCAAAACCCGAACTTCGAAGAGGGATTCTACCGGGCAGGAGCCGACGAGTTGATGCTGGGCAACGGCTGGCTACCCTGGTGGGACGAAAGCGACCCCACCGACGTCCCCGATGGCTGGCGTGAGGGCTACAACCGTCGCCCGGAATACCGCCCGGAGGATTCCCAGGTCTACGGCACCCGCCGCGTGCGCCAGGGGCGCTACTCCCAGAAGTTCTTCACCCTGTACGGCACGCACACGGCGGGTTTTTATCAACAGGTACAGGTGCCCAAGAACTGGAAAGTGCGCTTCAGCATCTGGGTGCAGGTCTGGTCCAGCCAGAAGGACGACCCCGATGTCTCCGAGCAACCGGGCGAGTACCGGGTCTGCGTGGGCATTGACCCCTACGGCGGCACCGATCCCCTTTCCGACCAGGTGGTGTGGGGCGAGGTGCTGGAGGAATATGACAAGTGGATTCAGCCCACGGTGGAGACGGAGAGCCTGGCCGAGACCATCACCGTGTTCACCAAAGCCTTCCCCCGCTGGCGGGTGAAGCACAATGATTCCTACTGGGACGAGGCCAACCTGGAGCTTATCGAGCAAGTGATGCACTACCGCAGCCATTACGTGCTCTTCCCCCAGGGCACAGAGCGCGCCTGGTACGAGGCCGCCCTGCCCTACCTGCTCCACTATCGCGTGACCAACGGTCAGAGCGCCGACGACGCCGGCGTCGTCCACGGCGACCTGGGGCACACCATCACCGTGATCAATCCCGACGAAGAACTGCTGGCCTACCTGCGGCGCAAGTTCGACGCTGACCTGGACATCATCACCGCCGCCACGCCCGCCGAGCTGGGGGCCATCCTCAACCAACGGGTGGAGACCAACGCACGCTTTGGGTAAGTAACGCGCGCCACAAGAACGGCGCACCGTGAACCGGTGGCGCTGGAGCAGGACCAGCACCGGCGCTTCAGGCCGGTGCTGAAGATTCGATTTCTGCAGGCCGAAACGCATCCCGCCGTAAACCGGCGGCGCTGGCAGCGGAACCAGCACCGGCGCTTCAGGCCGGTGCTGAAGATCGGCGTTTCAGGTCGAAAAACACGCCGCCGTGAACTGGCTCTTCAAGCGCGCCGCCGTGAACCGGCGGCGCTGGCAGCGGAACCAGCACCGGCGCTTCAGGCCGGTGCTGAAGAACAGGCCGATGCGGAAGGAGAAGCACCGTGTCCTGGGATCTGGGAGAGAATCACAAACCCAATCATAACAGCTACGCCTTGTATTACCACGTAGTCTTCGTCACATACAAGCGCTACCCACTGATCAATCAAGAGATTGCTACCTTTCTGCGACGGTTCTTCCCCGCCAAATGCGCTGAACTGGAAATTCACCTCTTGGAACAAGGCATCGTATGCGACCATGTTCACCTGATCCTGAGCCTGCGTCCCACCCACTACATCCCAGAGGTGATTAACTATCTCAAAGGGACTGCTGCCCATGAAGCAAACAACCATCACGACTTTGAGAACGTTCTGCGCTGGATGCGAGGCTACCGCATTGATACGATCAGCCCCCGCAATCTAGATCGGGCAAGACAGTATGTTCGAGACCAATATAAACACCACCCTGACAAGATTCCAGCTCGACGCGGTACGCCGCCGTAAAACACGCCGCCGTGAACTGGCTCTTCAAGCGCGCCGCCGTAAACCGGCGGCGCTGGAGCAAGACCAGCACCGGCTCTTCAGGTGCTGAAGACCATCGGAGGTGCAAATGACCACTGTCTTGGGATTAATCGGCTCGGCGCGGAAATGGGGCAACAGCGAGGTGCTGGCCCGCCAGGCGCTGCTTGGCGCCCAAGAGGCCGGCGCCAAGACGGACCTGCTGCGCCTGAGCGATCTGCACATCGAACCCTGCCTCGGCTGCATGCGTTGCGCCATCAAACGCGTTCCCTGCCCCCTGGACGACGACATGCCCGCGCTCATCGAGCGCCTGCGCGCCGCCGACGCCGCCATCCTGGCCGCGCCGACCTACATCCTCGGCCCGCCTGGAGCCGTCAAGCTGGCCCTGGATCGCATGTTGATGATGATACCCTACCTGGACGAGCTGGCCCAGCAGCCCAAACCCGGCCTGGCCCTGAGCGTCTCCGGCCTGAGTCCCTGGCGCGGCGTGGCCCTGCCCTTCCTGATCACCTTCCTGCAAGGGTTCGGCTTCACGCGCATCAACAGCCTGGCCTGCTACACCCCCGGCCCCGGCGAAGTGCTCCTCGACGACGCCCTGATGGCACGGGTGCACGACCTGGGCCGCCAACTGGTGCAGGGGCCTACCATCTCGCCGCCCGCCGCCAACGTCTGCCCCGTGTGCCACAGCGACTTCTTCACCCTCTCCGCCGACCGCGCCACCTGCCCCATGTGCGGCCTCCAGGCCCGCATCGAGTCCACGGCGGACGGGATTCGCCTGGCCTTCGAGGACCCCACCGGGTACGAGGGCCACTGGACGCCCCGGGGAATGCGTCAGTTCGTGGAGGAATGGATTATCCCCTCCGGCCAGCGCTTCCTGGCCCACCGGCACGAGATCAAAGCCCGGCGAGCACGCCTGGAATTCTGAAATCACCCTATCAACTGAGGAGAAAATGACCGCAGAAAATTCGCCCCTCAAGCAACTACTGGCCGCCGCCCACACACCCCTCACCGCCTGGTCAGAGCACTACCCCGAGCAGCGCGCCGTGGGCTACATGTGCACCTACGTGCCCGAGGAAATGATCCACGCGGCCGGGTTCGTACCCGTGCGAGTGCGCACCACCCACCAGGTACCCACCCACGCCGACGGCCACATCCAGAGCTACACCTGCGCCCTGTGCCGCAGCGCCCTGGATCAACTGCTGCGCGGGGAACTGCACTTCCTGGCCGGCATGGTCCTGGCCCACACCTGTGACACCATGCAGGCCCTGGCCGATATGTGGGCCCTCAACATCGAGGCGGACAAAAGCTGGGTGGAGACAGTCATGGTACCCACCAACCTGGTCACCCCCAGCGCGCGCCCCTACCTCATCGCCGAGTTGAAGCGATTCCGCGACCGTCTGGCCGCCCACAGCGGGCGACCGCTCAGCGATGAGACCCTGCAAAGCAGCATCGCCCTCTACCGCCGTAAACGCCACCTCCTCGGCCAACTAAGCGAACTCCGCGACCGACTGACCGCGACCGAGTTCTACTCCGTGGTAGACGCCGGAATGAAGATGCCCCCCGCCTCGTACGTGCCCTTGCTGGCCGCATTGATAGAGCACCTGCGGAGCGCGCCAGCGCGGCCCAGTCACCCCCGCGTAATGCTGGTCGGGGCAGTGCTGGACGACCCCACGCTGCTCGATGTGCTGGACGACCTGGGCGCGCAGGTGACCGACGACGACCTGTGCACCGGCACCCGCTCCTTCGCCACCGTCGAGACCGAGGCCAAGGCTCCCCTGGAGGCCGTGGCCGACCGCCTCTTGAAGCGCCGCCCCTGCCCGGTGAAATACCAGCCCCAGATGCCTCGCGGCCTCTACCTGCGGCAAAGAGTGCAGGAAACCCGAACCGACGGCGTGATCTTCGTCTTACCCAAGTTCTGCGACCCCCACGCCTTCGACTACGTGCTGGTCAAAGCCGACCTGGAAACAGCCGGCGTGCCCTTCCTGCACCTGGAGACCGAGCAGACCCCCGCAGCGGGCCAGATCCGCACCCGCGTGCAGGCTTTCCTGGAGATGCTCGATGAGCGATCGCCCGTGGCGGATAATTGACACCTTCGCCGATTTCCTGACCTATTGGTCCACCGCTCAGACGGAATCCCTGCCCCGGCAGATAGAGTTGTGGCGCACCTCTTACATGAGCAAATACCCGGAGCTGCTGAGCAAACAGGTGCAGGACTACGAAAACCAGGACCTGGACTGGCGAAAAGTCGCCGAGGAGCACATCTTTCCCCGCTTAGCAGAACGCCTGCCGCTGATGCGCCAGGCCAGGCAGCACCTGCTCCACCTCTGCGGTCCCATCTACGCGCGTGCTGCGCAGGTGCTGGGGCTTGATTTCGAGGTCATTTTCGTTATCTACGTGGGGCTGGGGTGCGGAGCCGGCTGGGCTACCCGCTACAACCAGCACCCGGCATGTCTTCTGGGGCTGGAGAACATCGCCGCATGCGGATGGCACGGAGAGCACAAGCTACGCGGCCTGCTGGCCCACGAAATCGGACATCTGACCCACATGGCCTGGAGGAATGCATGGGAGAGCTTTGAAGAAGCCGAAAGAGACCCCTGCTTCCGGCTCTATGCTGAGGGTTTCGCCCAAAGATGCGAACACGTCATGCTGGGCGATGAAACGTGGCATCCAATTCAGAGGGAGGATTGGCTCCCGTGGTGCCGCGAAAACGAAGGGTGGCTGGCCAGGGAGTACCTGCACCGCGTGGAAAGCGACCAGCCCGTGACCGAGTTCTTCGGTTCATGGCACGAGCTCCAGGGCCAGAAGCAGACGGGCTACTACCTGGGACACCAGCTCATCCGCTGGCTGGAGCACGACCACAGCCTGCGGGCCATCGCGACCCTCCCCCTGGAGGAAATCCGAAGACGTACTGTTCAATTCTTGAAAAGGCGGAGTTTGAACTCCGGGTAGTCTCCCCCTTTTGTGTTGATGCCCTCTCCTCACCGCAGAGCACGCAGAGTTCGCAGAGATTTTAAATTTCTCAGCGCTCTCTGCGCCTCTGCGGTGAATCTTCTCGCCCCAAAAGCAAGAACTTCATCGGTAAGGTACTACGACAGCGCGCTTACCCTCTCTCTGAGGTCGAACCCCCGCTGGCGCAGCTCGGCGACAAAGGCCGTCGGCGGCACAAATGTCTCCACCGCGCCGGCCCCCCTTGGCGTCTCGCCCCGCGCCATCATCGCCGCCACGATAGCCGCATCCCAGCCCGTGGTCCGCTCCATGGCCGTGAAGCCCGTCACCTCATCAAAGAAATCCAAAAGCTCGACAACGGCCTCCGCCTCCTGACCGTCCTTCTTGCCCACAGCCCTCACGCGGATGACCACCAAATCGCGCTCGCCGGGAAACACTACCTTCGGCTCGAACAAGGCATGAAACACATCGCGCGGCACCACTTCCACCTCGCCCACGCGGATGGGAGTCAAATCCCACAGGCCCAGGTCGTAGTAAGCGCGGAGTTGGGCGAAGTGACCGGGATAGCGCACGGTGAAATTCTGCAGAGTCTGCAATCGCCCCGCAAAGGTCCACGGTGCGGTACTCGTGCCACCCCCGGTGACGAAAGCCTCCAGCGTCCCCACCGGCGGCGGGAACTCGACGGTGTGCAGCTCGGTCATCGGTTCGACTTGCGTCACCTGGCCGTCGCGGAGGAAAACGGCCGGCTCGGCGTACTCGTTGGTCAGACCGGCGATGTTGAAAGTGAGCAGATAGTTAAAGGGCGGCTGAGGGTTCTGCGGCAAGCCGCCATCCCACATTGTTACCTCTCGCGGCTCGTCCAGCAAGTTCATGGCATAGACCATGAGAGTGGTACCCATGCCAGGCACTTGCCCGCAATCGGGAATGATGCTGATACCCCGAGCCTTGGCCTCAGCGTCGAGGGCTTGCTGCTGGCGGACGATGTCGGTATTGCCCCCCAGATCACACATGCTGGCCCCGGCTTCAATAGCGGCGCGGGTGATGTCCAGGTTGTAGTAATAGGGCACCGCGCTGACGAAAGCGTCAATACCTCGCAATAGGCGCACTACCGCCGCCCGATTAGTGACATCAACTCGAGCAGCTTCGGCGATGTCGGTGCCCAGCAGGGCGTTCACCCTTTGCGCCGCCGCCTGGGCCCGTTCTCCATCCACATCGGCCAAGACCACGCGGGCCGCATCGCCGTGCTTGGCCAGGTCATAAGCGGCAGCGGTGCCCTGTCGGCCCGCGCCCAAGACAGCGTAGTTGTGCATGTGTCCTCCATAGGTTACAAGATTTGCCACTGTTCAGGCAGTGACGGGTAGCGCCCCACCGAACCGTAGACGATGCCATTTCGCCACAGAAACACACAGACACAGAAAGTTTAACCTTCTGTGCAGTTCGGCGTGGTTCTGTGGCCGAAAAGCACCGCCCCGATTAGGGATGGTTCAGAACGGGTTGACACTTTAATCGGTCAACATGCTGTCAACGAATGGTGGAACGAAGAAACGAATGATCAGCATCGCGGTCTATTCGCTTATTCGTTGGGTATTCGTTGACAGAGAAGCCGCCCCAGCCAAAAAACGAACGGAAAAACAGTGGAGGCTGATTTACCCACTGGATCTGGGCACAAGGCGGGGCTATTTTCTCTTGAGAATTTTTTCAGGGCTTCAAAAGTGCAAACCTATTTCCGCCAGTAATGAAGAACCATCGCCCCGATTAAATGGGGAGCTACCCGGTGACGGAAAGTCTCAGTAATTCAGCCGTCGCTCCGTGCCGGCGCGCAGGCGGGCGATATTGGGACGCAGCGCGATAATCACAGCCGCCGCCGAGAGCAGTCCATACAGGGCATAAGAACCGTAATGGGAGAAAGGCGGAAAGATGAAGGCCATGACCAGAAAAACTACTGGCACCAAAAGGGCCACGATCATCGAGGCCACCGAAGCATAACGGACGACCCGCATCGCCACCAAAAGCACTATCCCCAATGCCAGGGCCACCAGAGGAGAGAAAGCAGCGACGACCCCCAGATTGGTGCCTGTACCAGCCCCTCCGCGCCAACCTAGAAACACCGACCAGTTATGCCCCACCACCGCCGCCACACCAGCCAAAACCTCTGCCGCCATCGTGCCCACAAGCCAGCGTGCCAGAAGCACGGCCAAAGCTCCCTTGAGAACATCGCCCGCGGCGGTGAGAGCCGCCGCGCCCATGCCCGCGGCGCGGTACACATTGGTGCCGCCGGTGCGACCGCTGCCATATTTGCGCACGTCCTCCCGCTTGAACAGCCACACCACCAGGTATCCCACCGGGACCGAGCCCAAGAGATACCCTCCTACTGTGGCCAAGGCATGAAACAAAAAAGTCATCTCCCTCACCTCCTGAAAAATTTCGACCTGTGCAGTACGTGTTCCAGTAGGTCGGGCCTGTGGCCCGACGCCGATGCGGCGAGACATGGCCCCGCTACCCAGTCCAGCCCTGAAGCATGCCCTGAGCCCGTCGAAAGGGGATTCGCCCTCTCAGCGCCGGGACTTCAGCCCCGCGTGGGTTGGGTCTCACTGCACAGCTTGAAAAATCTACCGCTTTCTCCGAAACACAACGCAGCTTCTCGCACCTAGTAAAACACCAATGACCCGCGCTGGTTGCGCCCCGCATTATAAGCTTACCGCAAAAACGACAAACGAGCAAATCCGGCCCCTCACCAGCCACCCCTGTAGACCAGCTCCGACTCAAGCCGACGATTCGTCTTGACCAAAGAAGCAATCAATGTTATGATAGACAGCATTATCCCACCATTGAATCTAGCAAGGGAGGCCCACATGACCGTAGACGAACGCCGGGGTCTGTGGTACGTAGCCATCGCCGTCTTTTTCTTCTCCACCAGCCCCATCTTCACCCGCTGGGCAGCGCCGCTCTCGCCTTATGTGATCACCTGCGGACGCCTGGGTACGGGCGCGCTCTTCGTTTACCTGCTGGCCACCTTACAGGGACAGCGTCCCCGCTGGCAGCGGGACGACTTAGGACGCTTCGTGCTCTTCGGACTGATCACCGCCCTGCACTTCTTGTGTTACATCGCCTCTCTCAGCTTCACCACCATCGCCCACTCCCTGGCCCTGACCTACACCTCCCCCATTTTCGTCACTCTGTTCACCCGCCTCTTCCTCAAAGAGCCCATCGCCCGGCGCAAGTACATTGGCGTGGTGATTACCATCATCGGCATGGCCGTGTTGGCCGGATTTGAACCCCACTTCACCCCGCGCATGATGATCGGTGACGCGCTGGCCCTGGGCTCAGCCGTGGCTTTCGGGTTGTACTCGGTAGCCGGGCGCTCCCAGCGAAAGCACTATCCCCTCTTCACCTACGCCAGCGGGGTGTACGGCGTCGCTGCCCTGTGGATGCTACCCCTGGCCCTGCTGACCTTCTCACCGCCCCCAGACTTGCTCCCCCCGGCCCTCTCCATCCTAGCCCTGGGCGTGCTGCCCCTGGGCCTGGGCCACACGCTATACAACGCCGCCCTGCGCCATACCCATCCGACTTATGCAAACCTCATCGCCACCCAGGAAGTGACCGGCGGCGTGATCCTGGGCGTGCTGCTCCTGGGAGAGATTCCCAGTGTGCAATCCCTCATCGGTGCGGCGGTGATGCTGGCCGGGATCGCGCTGGTGCTGATTTAGCCCTCAGGCGCTCAGGTGCGACGCACTTCCAAAGTGCGTCGCACCTGGCACCTGGCGAGGAAATTGCCAG
>JACIWR010000171.1:1961-9137 GCA_014360845.1 Anaerolineae bacterium | reverse complement strand
GATCTCTGCCCGTTTCAAGAAGATAAGCAGCTCTAATGGCGATTAGCTGGGCCAGACGGGAGCGCATCACCAGGCCACGGACGAAATTATGGGGCCAAGTGGGCGGATTACTCCAGGGGCAGCTCTTGACGCAGCGGTTGCACATCGTGCCCTTTTTGTTGGTGAAATTGAAGCTGGCGCAGCGCCTTGTGTCCAGTTTCCAGGTCTCGTAACCGTTGTACATCACCTTGTCGCCTATGGGAATGGCTCGACTGGGGCAGTTCTGTGCACAGATTTTGCAATTCTGGCAGAAGTTTTGCAGACCAAAATCAATAGGCTTGTCAGGAACAATGGGCATATCGGTCAAGACGGCGGCGGCTTTGTACCCAAGTCCGAGATATGGGTTCAGGATAATTCCCGTGCGGCTTACCTCCCCGATGCCTGCCCAGAGCAATAACGGGGGCATTAAAACTGAATATCTGTTGACAAATGAAGGCCCATATTGAGGGGAGGCATCCCAGCCCAGGCGTCTGATATAATTGGCCATTGTCTCGGCCACCATGCCCAGGTGCTGATAAGCCTGGAAGCTGATGGGGTCACCAATCCAGTCTGAGCCTGTGGAGGCATGCATTGCCTTCCAGTCCTTGCGCATCACTATGACGATGGCGTTCTCATATCTGGCCTCAATGGGGTTTCCTTGCTTGTCATGGCTATAATAAGCGGATTCCGGCACCTTGCACGTGCCCATGATGTCAGCTTTCAGGAAGTAACCCACGGCTTTGATGTGACGGGTCAGTACTGCCGGGTCCTGTGGGATGGGGGCGATCTCTGGAGCTACTGGATTGGGTTTAATCAACGAGATGTAATCAATAATGTCTTTCTGCGCAGCAGAAAGGGGGTACTTGGCGGGCAGACTTCTTTGTACACCCTTCTGCACCACCGGGCCGTATTCACCACGGGCGGCCAGATCATAAGCAGTGTTGCGCAGGTCAATGCGTTGGACAGCATCGGTGATGATTGTGGTAGGTTTATCCACTCGCTTGACCCGATCCATGGGGAAGGGGCCTAACTGCTGTTGGTTGCGCAGGATGTCTCTTTTGGTCTGGATTCCCACCATTGCCTCCTGGGACAACTTATGGGGTTATACATTGTAAGAGTGCGGCGATGGCCTGGGTCCATCTTACATTGCTTCTATGGGGCCATCGCCGCATCGGGTTGTCTTGCTCCACTTCTAGTGGGACCTTGCTACTTATCTCTCCTCAAAAGGTGGAGCTGGATAGAGCAAATCTGCCGTCGCGTGATCTTTGGGCCACACCAGTTCCTGTTGACCATTCTGCCATTGGATCAGCGGGTTTAAGACGTTGCCGGTGCCATCGGCGTTGAAGGTAACAGGCCCGACCACGGTCGTCATGTCGGTCGCGGCTATGGCATCCCGGATCGCATCCCGGTCCAATGTGCCGGCCCTCTCGATGGCGTCCGCCAGGATTTGTACACAGGCGTAGGCCGGTCCCGTCAACAAATCGGCGGGCCTGCCAAACTCGGCCTGGTACTTCGCGTTAAGTTCCTCCACCCCAGGGAACTTCTCACCATGGTGCCAGCCGGGGAAGATGGTCACGTAATCACCTACTGTGCCCATCGTCTCCCCCCAGGTGATGTTTTCCGGAGCGCGGATGATCAAGCTGAATTTGGGCGTCCAGCCGAGCTCGCTCATCTGCTTGAACATCGCTATGCCGTCTGGGGGGTTGGGTACGGCGAGAAGCATTTCGGCCCCTGCCTGTTTGGCCTTGAGGATCATATCCGAGAAATCTTCGGAGCGGGGGGCGTACTGCTCGTGGACTACCACCTCGTACCCGTACTGGGCGGCGTTCTCTTTCCACAGGCCGGCCAGCTCGATGCCCCAGTCGGTGGTCTCCTGGAAAATGGCCACTTTGGTGGGTCTTTCGCCCTCGGGGATTTCAGCATTGAGAATCTCGAATACGTCTCGGGCCTGGGCGGGTGATTTGGGGAAGGGCGAGAACAGATACTGGTAGCCCTGTTGGTGAATCGCGTAAAGGGCGAAGGCGATGCCCAGGTAGGGCACTTTGTTCTTCTCGGCGATGGCCGCGGTCGCAGCGTGCATGTCGCTGGCAGCACCGCCCAGGTAAGCCACCACGTTTTGCTCGGAGTAGAGGGTTTCGAGTTTGCTGACGGCTTTGGTGGGGTCGGACTCGTCATCATAGATGGTCAGGCGGATGGGTATCTGCGCATCGTACTCTTTGACGTATACCCCTCCCTTGTCGTTGATGTCTTGCACGGCGTATTCGTATCCGGGCTTCACCATAGCGCCAAGGGCACCGTATTTTCCGGTGAGGGGAATTGATGCACCCACCTCTATGAATTCCGGTGCTGGCGGCGGTGGCGCTTCTGTAGGTGCTGCCTCCTCTGTGGGCGCTGCTGCCTCTTTAGTCGGTGTCGGTGCCTGGGTGGGGGTGGGAGTACAGTTGGTCACCAGGGTGCTCACCAGGAGCACGATCACCATCATGGTCATCAGTCTAGCTCTCATTGCTAATCCTCCTTAAGTTAGCTACTGAATGGGTTTTTCAGACCACGGACCGCGTTTGCTAATCGAGCTATAGATCACCTCCTCTCGCGCTTGATTGGAAAGAGTATATCTCAGCCAATCAAATCCCTGTATCTCGGGGTAATGCTGCTTGTGCTTCTTGTCCCCTTGCCCGTCGGGCAAAGGCGGTCTGAATCTTTGACCATACCTCGACCAATCCGCCGGGCAAGAAGAGGACCGCGAGGATGAACAGCACACCAAAGACAATCAAGTGGAGTTCGACCAGCTTCAGGGCTAGAAGCTCTTTAACGACAACGTAAAAGATGCCACCGATGATAGGGCCAACGATGGTTCCCGTGCCGCCAATGTAAGCTATCATCACCGCATCGAAAGTCCACACAGGGGTGAAGGGGAACTGGGGATAGTATCCCACGTGGTAATAGGCGAAGGCTCCGCCGGCTAGGCCGGCGAAGAAAGCGCTGGCACTGAGGGCGAGCAGCTTGTGCTGCAAGGCGCTGACTCCTAGCGATTCTGCCGCGTCTTCCTCTTCCCGCACAGCCATCATGCCTAGACCTAACCTTGAATTGACCAACAGGTAAGCGGTTCCTATAGTGAGAAGAGCTAAGACCAGAGCAAGATAATACCGTGGGACAAGTTGATAGGTGATGAGAGCCTGGGTAGGCAGGGAGGTGATCATGGGGAAAACGTTCCCGACGGTAATATAGAGAATCTGGGCCAGGGCCAATGTGCCTATGGAGAAATATACCCCGCGCAGCTTGAAAGCAGGAATCCCAATGAGCAGAGCAAAGCCCACGGCCACACAGGCTCCTGCCAAAAGGCTGAGAATGAAAGGCCGTCCTGATAGCCAGAGCAGGCGGGTGGTCAGAGCCCCCAGACCAAAGAAAGCAGCATGGCCCAGATTGGTCTGACCGGCATAGCCTCCCAGGATGTTCCAACTGGAGGACAGGGTAACGTAGAGGAAGACCAGGATGGCCAGGTTAATGGTGCTATCTTTCTTGACCACTAAAGGGAGCGCTGCAGTGGCTATCAGGATCAAAACAATGGTGATGGAGATGGCGATTTTTTTACTCACTTGGCTACCTTTCTTTTGCACCGAACAGACCCTGAGGTCGGAAGATTAAGACCAGGAGAAAGATCAGCAAGCCGACTACCTCGCGGTATGTGCCACCTATAAAACAGGACGTGAGGGCTTGTGTCACTCCCAAAACGATACCCCCGACAAAGGTTCCCATGATGCTACCCAATCCACCTAAGACCATGACGATGAGAGCTATAAGAGTCCATTCCAGGCCCATATTCGGCTCTATGGAGTAGCCAACGCTCACCAATGCTCCTGCTATCCCGGCCATGGCTGTGCCCAGCACAAAAGCCAGGAGATAGATTCGGTGGATGTCAATTCCCATCAAAGAGGCGGCTTCCCAATCTTCTGCCGTGGCCCGGATGGCTTTACCTGTGTAGGTTTTTTGTAGGAACAGGTGCAGAGCTCCCAGAGCAGCCAGGGCGATACCCAGGCTCGCCACGCGCACAATGGGGAAGCGGACTCCCAGGAGGGTGAAAGCCCAGCCAGAGTATGCCGTTGTGACTCCACGGTCATCGGCGGTCCAGAGGCGTAAGGCCAGGTTCTGCAAAATCAGGGAGAGCCCGAACCCGACGAGGAGAGTGTTCTGTATCTTGGTCTCCTCGGAGAGCTTTACCATGCGGGCGAAAAGCAATCCGTAGACGATGACCCCGATCAGAATCAGAAAGATCATGGTTACCGGCAGGGCGAGGAAAGGGTCTACCCCATATAGGGTAAAAATCCAGAAGGTGGCGTAGCCGCCGAACATCAAGAGCTCCCCATGCGCTACGTTGAGAAGCTTGGTGACTCCAAAGACCAGGGACAGGCCCACAGCCGCCAGGCCGTATAATGCTCCCACTAGAATTCCGAACACCAGGCTTTGTACCAGCATTACATGCATAGAAAACCTCACTCATCTGAATGGTGTAAGTGGTAGCGGCCGACCGCTATGTCGGCTTTCTCGCGGCCAGAACCGCCGCTACATCGCCTATTCCACTTTTCGAGAGGACTATCCCAGGTACGCGCGTCGCACGGACTCGAAGGATAGCAGATCCTCCCCTGCGCCTTGTCCTACAATCCTGCCATTCTCGATCACATAAGCTCTGTGGGCCAGCTCCAAAGCCGCCCGGACGTTCTGCTCCACTAGCAGGACGGTAACTCCTTGGCGATTGATCTCTGTGATCATATCGAAAATCTGGTCCACCAGTATGGGGGCCAGACCGAAAGAAGGTTCATCGAGCAGGAGGAGTTTGGGTTTAGACATCAAGGCTCTGCCGATGGCCAGCATCTGGCGCTCACCACCGCTCAGAGTCCCTGCCCGTTGGTTTTTTCTCTCCTCAAGGCGGGGGAAGATTTCGTATACCCATTTCAGGGTCCGATCTTTATCCTGCCTGGCCCGGGCGACGAACGCCCCCAACTCCAGGTTCTCCAGAACGCTCATCCCGGTAAATATCTTGCCCCCCTCAGGCACCTGGGAAATGCCCAATTCCACGATCTTGTGGGCTGATTCTTTCCGCAGCGATCGTCCCTGGAAGCTGATGCTGCCGGAAGTGGGTTTGAGTAACCCGCTGATGACTTTCAGGGTGGTCGTTTTTCCCGCGCCGTTGGGGCCAACGAGGGTGACAAGTTCTCCCTCATTTACCTCTATAGAGACATCCCAAAGGACCTGGAGGTCTTTGTATGCAGCGTTTATTCTTTCTAGTTTAAGCATGGGCCTTACCCAGATAGACTTCTATGACTTGGGGGTTCCGAACGATCTCCTCGGGAAGACCTTCGGCTATCTTTTCCCCGTAATCTAATACAATGATGCGATCAGAAAGTCCCAGAATCGCTTTGACGATGTGTTCTACCACCAGGATGGTGACACCCGAATCTCTGATTTGCTTAATCAACTGCATGGCTTCCTCAGCCTCTCCGGGGTTCAGGCCGGCCATAAGCTCGTCCAGGAGAAGCAGACGGGGCTTCGTTGCCAGGGCTCTGGCCAACTCCAGTTGCTTGCGTTCCATGAGGGTGAGGTCTTTAGCCAAAACTTTCTCTTTGTCGAGCAGGCCCACTCTTTGGAGGCTCTCTCGCGCCTCTTCTGCAGCCGCTTTGAGGTTTGTGGTCGGTTCTCGACCGTATACCCTGCCCACCATCACATTCTGTAAAGCTGTGAAGTTGGGAAAAGATTTGGTCAACTGGAAGGTTCTGGCTATGCCTTTCTGGCACACCCGGTAGGGGGGTAGGCCGGCCACATTCTCTCCTGCGAAGATGATGGTGCCAGAATTAGGTTTCAGGAAGCCAGTGATCAGGTTCAAGGTAGTGGTCTTCCCTGAGCCGTTGGGGCCGATGAGGCCGATGATCTCGCCCTCCTTGATCTCGAACTCCAAATTGTGGACCGCCATCAAGCCCCCGAAGGATTTGCAGAGCCTTTCAACCTTTAGGAAACTCACATTTCTCCTCCACTGGCTCTTCATGTCTGGTTGTTGCCGCCAGGGCCGCCCTGTTGGGGTTGAGATGCTGCTAGTTCTTCTGCTTCTACGAAGATGATGGCGTTGACAGGGCAGTTTTGTTCACATGTGCCGCACTCTATACAGATCTCTACGTTGATTCGGCTTTGTGTTTCGTCCTCTTCGATAGCGCCGCTTGGACAGCCGGCGACACATGCTCCACATAGGATACAGTCCTCAGTGACTATATAAGGCATTGATGCACACTCCCAAGTGTTTGATAGAGGTTTCTTGTTGGTTAGCCAGCGTATATTCTTTCGGGGTCAATCTCTTCACGGATCAGCCTGACCTGTTCCGCCGTCGGTGGCTCGGTGGTGGGGACGGCTTCGGGCACAATGGGCTGAAAGGAGAGATTGGCCAGGACGTCCTCCAGCGTGGTGCCGGGGTGGATTGATTCCAGGCGCATTCTTTTGCTCTCCGGGTCGAAGCCAAAGACAGCTTTGTCGGTGATTACGCGACTGGGTCCTCCGCGCAGCCCCGCTGCCTCACGCTCTCCGGGTCCGCGCAGATAGCCGGGACTCGTAACGAAGGACACGGCCTCGTTCAGCTTCCGCGCCTCGTGGCGGATGATGATGATCGTGCGGCGGGCGCTGGAGGCGATGTCGTTGGCGCCACCGCTGCCGACGAAATGCCGGAATTTGCCTTTGGGGTCGCCGATCAGGGTCGTGTTCAAGTTGCCATAAGCATCGGTTTCGAGACCGCCCAGGAAGCCCACATCCACCAGACCTCTGTGCAACACCATGCCCAGCATGTCCACGAAGCTGCTCAGGATTTTGGCCCGATACCAGACTCTGGGGTCGGCGAGGCCAACTCCGGTGTGTATGGGTTCCGGATCAACCACTCCCAGCTCGAACAGGATTGTGATGTTCGGCGCGTGGGTGCGCTTGGCCAGGAATGTGGCAACCACTGGCAGGCCCAGTCCTACTGCCACAACTTCACCGTCTTTTAATTCGCGCGCACCTGCCACGGCCATTAATTCAAAGGGGGTGTACTCGAGTTCTGGTTTCATCATCCCTCTCCTCACTTGTCAGTACCCCAGGATCGGATCGGCTACCAGCGTGCTCAGATGCTTCATCCCGCCGATCAACTCC
>JACIWR010000171.1:0-1951 GCA_014360845.1 Anaerolineae bacterium | reverse complement strand
TCGGGCGTCTTGGTAGCCTGGGCGTACTCTCTGATGTGGTCTGCATCGTAATCGTAGGCGCGGTATACGGAGGTGGGGTGAGCGGCGAAGGGTAAATGCACTACGTGGGAGACTCTAAATCCGGGGATCAGTGTGCGCTCTGGGTCTCGGCGGATCACTTCGGTCGGCACGAGTTGTTCGGTGATGACGATTGTGCGCTTGCTGGCTTTCACCTGCTCTTCATTGTCCCAGCGAGGCCCCATGATCCAGGCATTGCCTTCTTCGTCTGCCACCTGGACCTGCACAACTGCCACATCGGGTATCAGAGGCTTCAGCACCAGCCAGTTGTCCCCGGTAAAAGGATCTTCTACCTCTCCGATCTCTGAAGGTGCTAGCTCCTGCAGGCGCTTGAGGATGTCAGAGCCGCGGAGGGAGCGTATGGGGATAAAGGGCAAACCGAGCGCACCGGCCAGGTAACGGAAGGCGAGGGACAGGCTGCTGTATTCCTCGGCGATTAAAGTCCCCGTCTCAATGCCCCGATTCACGCAGTTGAGCCGGCCAAAGCGGTCCAGGGAACCACCGCCGTAGATGATGCGCTCCACAGCCCCAGCACCAGCCAACAGGTCGGCATCCATAGCCCCGACGCACTGCGAAACCGTCAGGCCTCGGATGCCCTGGCGGATCACCTCCCGGGCAAAGGCCATGTTACAGCGGGTGATGGCGAATCCCGAGAGAGCTACATGAGCTCCTGAGTGGATAGATGCCACTGCTTCAGCAAGGGTGGAGAGTTTGGTCATATCTGCCCCTCCATCAATCAAATGTTGGCCGCGACTCGAACAGAACGAGCAGCAGGTGACATACCCCATCCTCTACCTTGATTTCGGCCAATTCCACCGGTCGGTCCAGGGTCTCCTCGATGGCCAGCACCACCAGGTTGGCAGGTATGCAGGTGAAGGGTTCCACCCCCTTCGCCACTAACCGCTGCTCTACTGCGGTGTGCAGGCATCCCTGCACTCGAAGACGCAGCAGCCGATCGTCTATCTCATGAGAGATGTTGGTGATGATACCTTCTTCTTTCAGTATCTGCTCGATGGTGCTGATAGCCGTTTCTACATCGGGGCTCTTGATTCTGGGTAAGCATTTGTCTTTGAAGTAGTCACGCCCCACCGTCGTCACTCGGAAGCGTGCTCCTTTGCCGCGCTCATCCCAGAAAGCCTTCTGCAAGTCATAGACAACGCTGTTCACGTAATCCAGAGGAACCTCGTGGTTGCTCATGCTTCCTCCTCCTTGTAGTATGGCGAGTCCCAGGTTTCGGAGTACACCAGTTCGTGCAGTGGGATGCGTGGGCGAGGTCGGTGGGGGCGGGTGGGATGACCAACGGCGACGATGCTGATTACTTTGAACCCTTCCGGCACGTTCAGCAAGTCTTTCAAGCGCTCTTCATCGCGGATGTCAATGCAGGGAGCGATCACCCAACAAGCGCCAAGACCAAGGGCTGTCACCATCAACAGCATGTTTTCGATGGCCGCCGAGGTGTCGTAGGGTAAATCCCACACATCTTTCTTGCCGCAAACCACGATGCTGACAGGTGCATCGGCGAGGAAAGCGGAAACTCGCCCTGAGGTCAGTTTTTCGAAAACCGCTTTTTTCTTGGCCTCGTCCTCAAGGCTGGCGAAACGTTCCTGCATTTTCTTGGTCACGAACTCGGCGGTGAAGCGGCGACCGCTGCCGCCACCGGCAATAGCACCCAGTTTCTTGCGCGTGGCCGGGTCTTTGACGATGATAAAGCGCCATGGTTGCGCATTCTCACCGGAAGGCGCTAAGCGTGCCGCCTCCAGTATCATCTTCAAGTGTTCCTCTGATACTGGCTCGTCGGTGTAATCCCGAATACTACGGCGGTCTTCAATTATTTTCATCGCGGCTTCGGCCAGGCTATATGTTTCTGCCATCTTAACTCTCCCTTCCATACAGA
>JACIWR010000170.1 GCA_014360845.1 Anaerolineae bacterium | reverse complement strand
TTTCAACTGTCCCCCGTGGCGTTCAATGAGGCCACGAGCAATGGGTAGGCCCAATCCGAAACCCTGCGGTTTGGTGGTGAACAGGGGATCGAAAAGCTGGGTCTGTTCTTCGGCGCTGAGGCCGCGACCCGTATCCGCGATGGTGATCCACAGCGTTTGTCCGTCGTCGCCCAGGCCAGTGCGCACCGTCAGGCAGCCTCCCCCCTCGGGCGAACTCATGGCTTCTATAGCGTTTACCAGCAGTTTTTCCAAAGCGCGAGCAAGTTGCATCGCGTCTGCGTCAATGATGGGCAAGCCGGGTCTCAGTTCGGTGACGAGGTTTATCGCCTCAGGCAATTGCAATTCCGAGAGCACGTCGGTGATAAGCTGGTTGATGTCCAGTGGACGCCGGGCCGGCTCTTTCACCAGGGCGAAGTCCATGAGGTCGGCGATGACTTCGCTGGCCGTGGTCACCTCTTGCTCCATCAAGTCCAAATGCCGGAGGAGTTTCCCGTCCGCATCGCCCAGCCGCAGGCGCAAGTAGTAAGCCGAATTGACGATCACGGCCAGTTTGTTGCGCACCAGGTGCCCCACTTTGCGTACCAGGGGGCCAATGTCCGCCTGGTCACCGACTTGCTCTTGTGCTGCGTCAGCCATTCCCTTCACCAGCCTTCAGGGACAGACCGTGGCAATGAGATTGAGTAGACGGTCCATAGCCAATGGCTTGGGGAATACCGCTCTGGCACCGGCCCGCAGGGCCTCTTGAACGAGTTCGCTGGTCGCGTAGGCGGTCATCATGATGGTTTCTACCGTGGGCCGCCTTTTTCTGATCTCGCGGTAGGCCTGCACCCCATTCATCTTGGGCATGCGCAGGTCCATGAGCACCAGCGCGAAGTCCTCTTTTTGGATGCAAGCCAGGGCTTCCTCGCCATCGGCGGCGATCACCGTGCGATACCCCAAGGTCTCCAGGATGTCAGACAAGGTCTCGCAGATTCCCTCATCGTCATCCACAATGAGTATGCTCTTTTTAACGCTCATGACTCCCCCCATCACAGCGAACTTGCTCTATGGCGGTTAGCCTGGCGGAGGGGCACCCCCCAGCTCGACACTCCCCCAGTCAGCGGGCGTGATCGGAAGGCGAATCGTGAAAGTCGTCCCTTGCCCCACCAGACTTTCCACTTCGATGGTGCCTTGATGCTGTTCTACAATGTTCTGACAAATCGTCAAGCCGAGACCAATGCCCCGCTCCTTGGTGGTGAAAAGAGGTTCGAAGATGTGTTCCAGGTGCGCCGGTGCTATGCCTATCCCCGTATCCTGAAAAGAGATTTCCAGGTATTCCCCAACTTGCGCGGTGGTGATGTACAGCGTCCCCCCGTCCGGCATGGCCTGGTAAGCGTTGAAGATGAGATTGCGAAACGCCTGCTGCAATTGCTGACCATCGGCCATGATGGGCGGCAGCTCTGGGGCACGGGTGCGCACTACTCGCACCCCGGCCGGCGTCTCTACATCGGCCAGGGTCTGATCCACCAACTTCTCGACGTCCACCAGGGTTAAATCAGGCTTGTGCACTCTGGAGAAATCCATCAGGTCGGTGATGATTTTGTCGGAAGCGCTGATTTCTTTCTCCAGGATGTTCAGATGTTTTCTCACCTTCTCGTCGGCGTCCTGGAGTTTCATGGAGAGGTAGTAAGCGGATTGACGCATCACACCTAAAGGGTGACGCAGTTCATGAGCCACGCTGGCCGCCAGTTGACCGATGGCCGCCAGCCGTTCCGAGCGCAGTAGTTGCTCCTGGGCGCGCCGCAATTCGCGCGTGCGTTCTTCGACCATGTTTTCCATGTGCTGATAGAGCAGGGCGTTTTCGCGGGTCACGGCCAGTTGTCCGGCCAAAGTGCTGAGCAGCGGCAGGTAATCTTCGGTGAGCACGTGCCGCCGCGTGCCCCACACGTCCAAGGCGCCCAATACCCGATCACCAATGGACAGGGGCACGCATAACTCCCACGCCGCCCCGGTCCCATTGGCGATGGCGCTTAGCGGTTCCACATCCGCCACCAGGAGACGGCCAGCGTTGCTCTCCAATACCTGTGCAATAGGGCCCTCTCCCACCGGGATTGTCAACCCCTGCTTCAGGGCGGAAGGTAACCCCCGCGCGGCAGCCAGGCTCAGCGTGCCGGGACTGGCCCGGTCACGCAGGAGTACCATACCCCCCTCAGCCCCCGTCTCCCGCACTGCGAAGTCCAGGGCCAGTTCGTTCAGTTCTCCCAGGTCCACCTCCGAAGCCAGGCGCTTGGTGATCTCAAACAGAGGTAAAAGCGCTTTCAAGCGAATGTTTTCGCGGATCAGGCGGCGCTTTTCCACAGCGTGGGCCACTATGGCCAGCAGGTGTGGTACTTCGGCCGGTTTGAGCACGAAGCCCTCGGCTCCAAGCTGCATGGCCTTGATGGCCATTTCCATTGTGCCGTAGCCGGTGATGAGGACCGCCGCGATCTCCGGGTCCAGGTCTTTGGCGCGACGCAGCACTTCCAGACCATCTACATCGGGCATTTTCACATCGGCCAGCAGCACGTCAAACTGGGCCTTGGACAGCCGCTCTATGGCCTCCTGGCCGCCGTAAGCGCCCTCCGCCTCATAACCGGCGCTTTTCAGCAGAGTGATAAAAAGATTGACAACCGAAGAATCATCGTCTACTACGAGGATACGTTCATTCACCCCAGTCCTCCATGATAGCCACCTCCTCGGCCTCTCACTCCCTCCCCATCCTTATGATACACCACTCACGCTCCTATGTCAATCTCCAATTGGTAGGGGGTGTGTGCCAGTTTGGGGACAGGTGTGTCCCGTAGCGGCGGCCCGCCGCCGTGCCCTGAGCCCGTCCCGAGCATAGTCGAGGGGCGAAGACGAAGGGCTGCGCCCTGAGCGAAGACGAAGGGCTGCGCCCTGAGCGAAGACGAAGGGTGGCCGCATCAGTGTAGGGCGGGTTGGGCTCGGCTGAGGACGCACCGCCGTGAAACAGGCGGTGCTGGTTGTGGAAGGCAAAGAGCCCTACCCGCCACCTCGGAGTTCGGCCAAGCCCTTGTCCGGCGAAGCTGTCCCCGACCCCTCACGCAGTGAGGGGCTTGGGAGAGAAGCCCCGTTGTCGTGTTTTTCCCGGCTTCGCCAGGGGTCCCATCAGCGCTTGCTGATCGCGCAGAGTTGGACTCCGCGCGTTGTGCTGTGGCCAGTCCCGCAGTACAACTGTGGGACATCGAGGGGCAACTGCGGGGCGTCGTAGCGAGCTGTCACCGACTCCCGGCTTTGCCAGGGACTTGACTCTGGGGCAACTCCTCAGCGCTCTGGCTCCAGGTTAAAGGTCATGCTGGTGATTTTCCATTCCCCGTCTCGCAGGGCAAAAGTCCACCGTTCTCCGCCGGGGGCCAGTTCGTCGCCGATTTTGGTGGTGCCCGTCATCACCGCCTGGGAACCGCTGACCGTCATGGTGGTGTCCACGGGACCCACTTCCTCGAGGTAGAGAGGGAAAAGCACCGTGGTGTAGTAAGATAGAACAGCGTCGAGTCCTCGCCACACGTGGTCATCGGTGGGATCGTGGGGGGTGTGGTTGGCGTCGGTAATCACGCCGTCCTCGGCCCAAATGTCCAGCACACCCTGGACATCATCGGCGACTACGGCTGTGCGATGGACGGCTATCAGGTGGGTGATGGCCAGGCTTGCATCCACTGTTGGCAGGACACTTTCCGTCGGCGGTGGGGGCGGAGAGCAGCCGCCGACCAGGATAATCAAAAGCAAAACGACCTTGAGGCACCAGGCAGAAATTGTCATCATTCGACCCCTTGAATGCAAAGCAGCCGCTGACTTTCTTCGGGCCAGCGGCTGCGCCGTTGATTAGGATGCAGTAATAGGGACAGGCGTTATTCTTCGTCCCAGGTGAGGATCATGGGTTCCAGCCCGGATTTCTCCAGGCTGTACTCCGTCGCGGAGCCGCTATCGGGATGCACTTTCCACAGTTTGAAGTCGTCGAAATACACGCCGGTGTAGCCTATTTCGTACTTGTCATGGATGAAGCCCACCCGCAGTTCTCCCACATAGCTGTCATCGGTGCCTTCCCAGATGGGGTTGCCATTGAGATACACTTTAATGCTGGTTCCCACGCGCTCCACTTTCAGGTGATTGACGGCATAGTTAGGATTGGCTCCACAGGAGCTCCATCCGCCGGGCCGCAGGTAGGGGCTATCACCGGTGTCGAGGTCATATTTGCGCACGGCGCACCAATGGTCTTTGTTGTTGAAAGCCAGGGAGAACATGTAGAACTTGCGCAGGTCATCGCTGGCCCCAAACACCAGACCCGCCGAAGCCAGGTATGCATTGTCACAAAACTGCATATCTGCCTCGATGATGTAATCGGTAGGCGCGTGCAGTCCTGGCGAGGCCACGACGCGGCGGGTGTGGGCAATGCGCATGAAATACTTTTCCGGCTCATCCCACGGTCCCCCCCAGTAGCCGATAATGTACTCTCGATCTTGCTCTTTATCGCTCCAGCGGCGTTCGTGGGGCCAGCCGCTGGATTGATCGCTGAAGTCGTCACTGAAGATCAGACAGGGCCATTGCGGACAGAAGTCGTGAAAAATCAGGGGAAAATACACCAGGTGGGTAGCTTGCAAATCTCGTATCTCTTGGGGTGAGTCATTCAACTTTTCCAGATCTATCGCCCCCTCCGAGACCTCCAGGGCCGCGCTCGGTGATGGGGCGCTTAGTCCGATTCCTAAGGAGCTCAATACTACTAACAGAAAAGTCATTCCCAGCAATAAACGGAATGCGGTTTTGAGACTTGTTTTGTGCTGCAAGGGGTCTGCCTCCTCCAACGTCTTTAGTGTGTTTATCTGCGAAACCGGTCTAATGCACGGGCGATATTCTACAAGCATTCTTCAGAGTTGTCAAACTCACACTTGACAGCTATATCTCACTGTGGTACACTTATATACGCAAGTGAATAAACCGCTGGGGGAGCTGGGAGAGCCCGGCTGAGAGGGTGACCCGACGATGTCACCGACCCCTTGAACCTGACCTGGGTAATGCTAGCGTAGGGAAGCGCATTCTAAGTGGGCTTTCGAGGCCGCCAGCCCTTTGCCGGGTCAGGCGGCCTTTTTGCTTCCGACGGTGAGGGGTTGGAGCAGGAGGTGCAATGCGAGCGATAGTGGTAGTTGGCGGGGAGATGCGAGATGCAGACAGCAATGACGCCTTGTGGCAGCAGGTAGACCTTATCGTGGCTGCCGATGGCGGTGCCCAACACTTGCTGCGGAGGGGTTTGGTCCCTCACGTGGTCATCGGTGATATGGATTCTTTGACTTCGGCGCAAAGAGAACACCTGCGCCAGCTCGGCTGCCGCTTTCTGAGTTATCCGGAGCGCAAAGATGAGACCGACGCCGAGTTGGCCCTGCTGTACGCAGTAGAGCAGGGCGCGGAAGAGATTATCGTCCTGGGCGCATTGGGCGGGCGTCTCGATCACACTCTGGCCAATGTGCTCCTCCTCGCTCTGCCCGAACTCCGCGGCACGCACGTGCGTTTGGTGGATGGGCAACAGGAGATGATTTTGATCAGGGAGCAGGGCACCATTCAAGGCGAGGTAGGGGATACGGTGTCTCTGTTGCCGATCAGCGGGAATGCGGAGGGGATTACCACCCGCGGCCTGGAGTACGCTCTGGACAATGGCACCCTCGTGTTCGGTCGGACGCGCGGCGTAAGCAATGTGCTCACCGCTCCCACAGCCCATATCAGCGTGCGAAAAGGCGCTTTGCTCTGTGTGCATTCCAAATCCCGCTAAGACGAGGTGGGATTTAAATGCAGCGCACAGTGTGCAGCGGGTTGCAGGCCTGGCAGGAGCAGGAAGCCCCCTGCGCAGCAGGGGGTCGGTGACGGCTTGCCTGGGCTAAGGAGTAGCGCCAGGGCCTGCCTCCGGCGGCCTCGCCCGCCAGTGCGCGGCGGGTTACAGACCCGCCGGAAGCAGATGGACATAGACCGCCCAGAAAACTCTGTGAAAATCTGTGTGTTTCTGTGGCGAAATTAAACCGGCCACGGTTAAGGGGCTCGCTACTATCAAGCAAAGCGAAGTATGTGATGTAGCGGCGGACGGCCCTTCGACGAAGCTCAGGACATGCCCTGTCCGTCCGGGAACGCGGCCACGGCGGGCCGCCGCTACGCCTTTGCACTAATTATACGAGGAGGGAGAAGAATGAAAAAAACTGTTTACCTTCTGATGGTACTGGTCATGTTGACTGGGGCAGTCGCTGGCTGTCGGCCAGCCCCCGCCACCCCCACACCTACCGGCCCTCGCTCGTTGGTGCTCATGTCTCACGACAGCTTCGCCGTCAGTGAGGAGGTCATCGCCGAGTTCGAGACGGCGCACAATGCCAAAGTCCAGTTCCTCCCCTCCGGCGACGCAGGGTCCGCGTTGAACAAGGCCATCCTCAGCAAGGAGAACCCCCTGGCCGATGTGTTCTTCGGGGTGGACAACACGTTTTTGAGTCGGGCGCTGGAGGCCGACATCTTCGAACCCTACCAGCCCCAGGGATTGGAGAACATCCCCGACACCCTGGAACTGGATCCGCAGTATCGCCTGGTGCCGGTGGATTACGGCGACGTGTGCCTGAACTACGACAAGGCCTACTTCGAGGAGAAGGGGCTTACCCCGCCGCAAACCCTGCGAGACCTGACCAAGCCTGAGCTCAGGGGGTTGACTGTGGTGGAGAACCCGGCCACCTCGTCACCGGGCCTGGCTTTTCTCCTGGCCACGGTGGGGCATTTCGGCGAGAGCGGCGACTACACCTACCTGGATTTCTGGCGGGACATGCGGGCCAACGATGTGCTGGTCACCGAGGGCTGGGAGGATGCCTACTGGGGCCAGTCCACCTGGGCCGGCGGGGGTGATCGTCCCATCGTCGTCTCCTACGCCACCAGCCCGGCGGCTGAGGTGTACTTCAGCGAGGGAGCGCTGGAGGAGCCGCCCACCGGTAACGTGCTGGGCGATGGGGCCTGTTTCCGCCAGATCGAGTTCGTGGGCATTCTGAAGGGCACGAAGAACCGCGATTTGGCCGAAGCGTTCATTGACTTCATACTCAGCACGCGCTTCCAGGAGGACATCCCCCTGCAGATGTGGGTCTTCCCCGCCAACGAGCAAGCCAAACTGCCCCAGGTGTTCCTGGATTTCGCCGAGACCCCGGCCCATCCGGCGGTGGTCAGTCCCGAGGACATCGCGGCCAACCGCGAGGCGTGGATCGAGGCCTGGACGGAGGTGGTGCTCAGGTGATGGCTGAGAGGAGCGAAGGGCGGATCGCTGGATTCGCCCTTCGCGGCTTGCAAATCGCCATGCGACTGCTGCCACTGGCCTTCCTGGCGGTGTTCTTCTTCTACCCGTTGCTGGCCATCTTCCGGCTGAGCCTGGCCCCGCAGGGACGGTTGGACCTGACCGCTCTGAGCAAGCTGGTCAGCACGACCTACTACGCCCGCACGTTGTGGTTCACCACCTGGCAGGCTGTCGTGTCCACTCTGCTCACGGTGGTGCTGGCCCTGCCCGGGGCCTACGTCTTCGCTCGTTATCGCTTCCCGGGCAAGGGCCTGCTCCAGGCGCTGACCACAATTCCTTTCGTCTTGCCCACCATCGTGGTGGCCGCGGCTTTCAATGCCTTGCTGGGGCCGCGCAGCCCTTTGAATTTGATCCTGAAATCCCTGCTCGGCCTGGAGCGTTCGCCCATCAACCTGCAGCACACTATCTGGATCATCCTGCTGGCCCACGTGTTCTACAATTACGCCGTGGTGCTGCGCATCGTCGGTGGCTTCTGGGCCAACCTGAACCCGCGCCTGGAGGAGGCAGCGCGCGTGTTGGGTGCTAACCGCTGGTGGGCCTTTTGGCAGGTGACTTTGCCCCTCCTCTCGCCGGCCCTGGCCGCCGCGGCCCTGTTGGTGTTCATCTTTTGCTTCACCAGCTTCGGGGTGGTGCTGATCCTGGGCGGGCCTCGCTTCGCTACCCTGGAAGTGGAGATATACCGGCAGACCATGCATCTGTTCAATTTGCCGCTGGCGGCCACTCTTTCGCTGGCTCAAATCGGACTCACACTGGCCATGACCTACGCCTACACTCGCTTGCAGACCCGCACCGCTCGTCCGCTCCATCTGCGCCCCCAGCAGACGACTCAGCGGCAGCCCACGAGCTGGCGAGAGCGGGTCTTGGTCGGGGGCAACATTCTCTTTATGGTGATCCTGCTCCTCACTCCCTTGCTAGCCCTGGCCGAGCGCTCGCTGTGGACCAGCAGGGGATATGCTTTGAGCAATTATCGGGAGTTGTTTGTCAACCGGCGGGGTTCGGTGTTTTTCGTGCCGCCGGTGGAAGCAGTGCGCAACTCGCTGGCCTTCGCCGCGCTGACGGTGGGTCTGGCTCTTGTGCTGGGCATCATCGGCGCTTACTCTCTGACTGCGCGAGGGAGCCGTCTCAGCCGCTGGTTGGATCCCCTCTTCATGCTCCCGCTGGGCACCTCGGCGGTGACCCTGGGTTTTGGCTACATCATCGCGCTGGACCGCCCGCCGCTCAATCTGCGAACCTCGCCGTTGCTCATCCCCCTGGCGCACACATTGGTCGCCTTTCCCTTCGTGGTCCGCGCCGTTTTGCCCGTGCTGCGCGGCATCCATCCCCATCTGCGGGAATCGGCCAGTGTGCTGGGCGCGTCGCCGGGCCGCGTCTGGCGGGAGATTGATCTGCCCATCGTGGGGCGCGCGCTGCTGGTGGGCGCGGTGTTCGCCTTCACCATTTCTATGGGTGAGTTCGGAGCCACTTCTCTCATCGCTCGGCCGCAGATGCCGACTATGCCGGTGGCCATCTATCGCTTTCTGGGACAGCCCGGTCTGTTGAACTACGGTCAGGCGCTGGCCATGAGCACCCTGCTGATGCTGGTTTGCGCGGCGGGCTTCTTGGCCATCGAGCGCTTCAGGTACGGGGAAGTGGGGGAGTTTTGAATTTGCTCCCTGATGGATTGTGTGTTATCATTACAGCAAATATGTAATCATGATGGATGGTTCATCATTCTGGCGGAAATAGGTTTACACTTTTGAAGCCCTGAAAAAATTCTCAAGAGAAAATAGCCCTGCCTTGTGCCCAGATCCAGTGGGTAAATCAGCCCCCACTGTTTTTCCGTTCGTTTTTGGCTTG
>JACIWR010000017.1:16168-21898 GCA_014360845.1 Anaerolineae bacterium | reverse complement strand
ACTCGTATGTTTCCGGTTTCCGCGGCCAGAGCAGCGGCGCGGGAGAAGAGATAGTCGCCGATGAGGACAGCGATGCTGTGGTTCCATTGGCTGTTGAGAGTAGGTGCTCCCCGGCGCAGCGACGCGCTGTCAATGAGATCGTCGTGAACCAGGGTCGCGGTGTGCAACATCTCCACCGCTGCCGCCAGGGCGGTCACCTGGCCTTCGGCGACGGGATGGAATCCGCTGGACAGGATCACCAGGGCGGGCCGGATAAGCTTTCCCCGATGCGAGAACAAGGAGCGGGCGATGGCAGACAGTTGCTCGTCTTCGGTTTGAACGGCCTGGTATATTTTGCGCTCAACGCGTTCCAATTCCTGGCGAATCGGGTCGAACAGGGCAATCGTCTTCAAGGTCAATCCTTTTGCTTGCCGGGCAGGTTGAAGAGCACGCGGGCGTTATGGGTGGTCACGCGCGCGACCTCGTCTACAGGGATTGCTTTGAGTTGGGCCATGGCCTCCGCTATCAGGCGGACGTAAGCGGGTTCATTGCGTTGGCCCCGGTGTGGATGCGGTGGCAGATAAGGAGCGTCGGTCTCGATCAGCAGGCACTCCAGCGGCAGGGCGCGGACAATCTCCGGCAGACGGCGGGCGTTTTTGTAGGTCAGCGGCCCGTCCACGCCGATGAAGAATCCCAGTTCAACCATCTTTTGAGCCATATCTAGATCGCCGGAGAAGCAGTGCAGCGTGCCCGGATGCCTGAGCAGGGGCGAATTCTGCGGCAGGCTACGCACCCAATCGCGCAGAATGCCCTGCACCTCCTGGTGCGCGTCTCGATCGTGGATGATAACCGGCTTACCCAACTCGGCGGCCAGGTTCAGGAATTGGCGGAAGACCCGGCGCTGCACGTCACGGGGCGAGAGGTCGCGGTAGAAATCCAGCCCTATCTCACCGATGGCCACCACCTTCGGGTGCGCCGCCAGTTTCCTCAGTTCCTCCAGTTCTTGCTCTGATACGGTCTTGGCGTCATGGGGATGTACGCCGACCGCGGCGTATATGGCCGGATACTGCTCTGCCAGAGCCACACTTGCCTGGCTGGAGGCCATATCCGCGCCGACGTTAACAACGAGTTGCACCCCCGTATCCAGCGCCCGCGCGATGACCTCTTCCCTATCACCGTCGAATTGAGGGAAGTCCAGGTGGGTGTGGGTGTCAGTGAACATGCAAACCTGCCAGCTTTCTCCCTTCCTGAAGGATGTCCTGCACCTTGTCCGCGTGAGTGGTTTCGCAGTACACGCGCATGAGAGGCTCGGTGCCGGAGAAACGGATCAGCAGCCAGCCGCCATCCTCCAGGCTGAACTTGAACCCATCGGTGGTGAGGATGCCCGTGACCTTGAGTCCGGCCACTTCTTGGGGCTGAATGGTCCGCAGGCGAGCTTCCGCTTCCGCGCGGATGCTGGCGTATTTCTCCACCGGGAGACGGGTGTCTATCCGGTCGTAGTAATAGCGTGCGCCTACCAGCTCGTACAGGTGATCCAGCAGTTGTGAGGGACGCTTGCCCGTTTGCACCATCAGGTCCAGGAAGTAGAGGGCGGCCAGAATGCCATCGCGCTCGGGGATGTTCCCGCGGAAGGCGTATCCCCCGCTTTCCTCGCCACCGATCATGGCGTTCGTCTCCAGCATCTTGGGGGCCACGTACTTGAAGCCGACGCCGGTCTGGTGAACGGGCACGTTGAAGATTTCACCCAGCTTTTCCAGCACCGAGGTAGTGGATAGCGTCTTGACGATAGGCCCGCGCTCGCCGCGCACCTCCAGCAGGTACAGGGCCAGCAGACCGTAGACCTGGAGCTGGTTGACGAAGACCCCGTTTTCATCGGAAACACCGATGCGGTCGGCGTCGCCGTCATTGATGATGCCCACATCGGCCCCCAGCTCTTTCACGGTGCGCAGGCAGACGTCCACGTTAGGTGGAATGGGTTCCGGACGGGACATTTCGGGAAAGATGGGATTGCGCTCGCCGTGAATTTCGATGATCTCCGTCTTGCCTCCGGCCAGGATGCGCCGCAGCCAGCCGGCCCCGTTGCCCCACATGGCATCGTAGACCACCTTGAGCCCGGCGGCTTTGATGGGTTCCACATCAATGAGCTGCTGGAGGTGTTCCAGGTAGGCGGGGGCGGGGTCGAAGCGGCGCACCAGGCCCTTGTCTAGAGCCTCGTCCAGGGGAATGCGTTGCACTTCATTCTCCCTGGGCGGGATGCGGGCCTCGATTTCTTTGAGGCCGGCGGGATCAATGGCCCCGCCGTGCTCATCGCGCACCTTGAAGCCGTTATCCCATGGGGGGTTGTGACTGGCGGTGATGTTCACCCCGCCCGAAGCGCCCTGGGCCACCACGGCGTAGGAGATCACGGGGGTGGGCGCGGCCCCGTCGCAGAGGAGTACGTGAATACCGTTGGCAGCCAGGACCTCGGCCACAGCAGCGGCGAAATGTTCCGAAGCGAAACGCTTATCGTGGCCGACTACGATGCCTCTGGTCGTTTTCTTCAGATCGAGCAGGTAGCGGGCGAAACCCTGGGCACAGCGGCGTACGTTGGCGAAGGTGTAATCTTCGGCTATTGTGCCCCGCCAGCCATCAGTGCCGAATTTGATTGTTGTCATCTTGCCTCCCGATTTGTTCACGATGCAGATGGTGTGTTATCCGTTCTCTTTCTCCAGCAATTTCAGGTCAGCGTCCACCATCATGTGGATGAGCTCCTCGAAGCTCACCGTGGGCTCCCAGCCCAACACTTCCCGCGCCTTCCTGGGATCGCTGACCAGCAAGTCTACCTCGGCCGGGCGATAGAAGCGCGGATCTTGCACCACGTAATCACGCCAATCCAGGCCCACGTAGCTGAAGGCCACTTCGCATAGCTCGCGCACGGAGTGCGTTTCTCCCGTGCCTACCACGTAGTCGCCCGGTTCGGGTTGTTGCAGCATCAACCACATGGCGCGCACGTAGTCGCCAGCGTATCCCCAATCACGGCGCGATTCCAGATTGCCCAGGCGCAGCTCGTTGGCCAGACCCAGTTTAATCTTGGCCACGCCGTGGGTCACTTTGCGGGTGACGAACTCCAGTCCCCGGCGGGGTGATTCGTGGTTGAAAAGTATGCCCGAGCAGGCGAACATGTTGTAGCTCTCGCGGTAGTTGACCGTGATCCAGTGTCCGTAGACCTTGGCCACGCCGTAAGGGCTGCGCGGGTAGAAAGGGGTGTTCTCGTTCTGGGGCACCTCGCGCACCTTGCCGAACATCTCCGACGAACTGGCCTGGTAGAACTTGATGGTCGGGTCCACCATGCGAATGGCGTCCAACATGCGGGTGACGCCCAGCGCCGTCACCTCGCCGGTGAATACCGGTTGATTCCACGAGGTGGGCACGAAAGATTGCGCTGCCAGGTTGTAGACCTCATCCGGGTGGTGCTCCTGTAAAATCTCCACCAGTGACATCTGATCCAGCAGATCGCCGGGTACGATGGTGATTTGGTCCTGGATGTGGTTGATGCGGCCAAAGTTGACCGTGCTGGAACGGCGTACCATACCGATAACTTCATAGCCCTTTTCCAATAAGAACTCTGCCAGGTACGAGCCGTCCTGACCGGTCACGCCGGTGATCAATGCTTTAGGCATAAATCCTCCTGAGGAAATTAGTGGTCTTTCGTCTCTTGTCTCACCTGCTCACGCCAATAATCCAACACATCGCGCAGGGTGTCTTCCAGGGGAATTACCGGTTGCCAGCCGGTTTGGGCGCGGAACTTGCTGCAATCGGCGACAACCAGGGGCACATCCGAAGGGCGCATGCGGGCCGGGTCCTGTTCCACGGTGATGGGCACCGTGCTCAGGGCTAAAAGGGTGTCCAGTAGGTCCTGGATGGAATACGCGCGCTCGGAGCCGATGTTGTACACCTCGCCGGCCTCGCATTGGGTGATGGCCAGGTAGTAGGCGCGCACCACATCGCGCACATCGGTGAAATCGCGGCGCGCTTCTAGATTGCCCACGCGCACTACAGGCTCCTGCTTCCCAGCTTCCACGGCTGCGATTTGGCGGGCGAAATCCGGCGCGACGAAACCGGGGCGCTGTCGAGGTCCGATGTGGTTGAAAGGGCGCACGCGGATGGCCTGCACTCCGTTGTTGAGATAGTATTGTAAGCCCAGCAGGTCTTGCCCGATTTTGCTGAGGGCGTATGGGTTCAAAGGGCGGAAGGGGTTGCTTTCTTTGATGGGCAATTCCTCCGGAAACACCAGCCCGTATTCTTCGCTGGAACCCACCACCAGCACCCGGCAGTCGTGCATCTGCAAGTCTACTACGGCTTGTAAGATGTTAAGTTGCATACGGATGTTGGTCTCCAGGGTGCCCCAGGGATCGCGGCGGGAGAGGGAGGGGAGCGGTTGGGCTGCCAGGTGAAAGATGTAATCCGGGCGGCTTTGCTCCAGGATGAAAGAGACCACGTCCAGCCGCGAAAGCTCGGCCGGGTAGAGTTCTAGCTTTCCACACAGGTCTTTAATGTTGGCATAGGGGCCGTACACTGTGCCCGCGATTTGCCAATCGGTGTTATTCATGAGATACTCGGCTAGATGGCTGCCGACGAAACCAGAGATGCCGGTGATGAGTGCTTTCATGCTCCGCCTCCTGCAGTGTGCCGGTGTGGGGTCTTGGCATTGATGGCCTATTATACCCCACTTTGAGCACGGTCGCAACCGCGGGTGCTATCTGCCCTCGCGGAGTTGGACTCCGCGAGGGCGGGTTTTCCAGCCTGTCCGAGCAGCATCATCGTAGGGCGGGTTGGGCTCGGCTGAGGACGCGCCGCCGTGCAACAGGCGGTGCTGGTTGCGTGGGGGGCAGAGAGCCCTACCTGCCGCCTCGGACGGCAGGTAGGCGGCTCTTTGGACTCTTTTGCGCAATGACGTCGCTCGGCAGGTGTCCGAAGCCCAGGGGTCTACACGCTGTAGCCGCCGCCAACCGTTCGTGCCAAAACATCTCGCGGAGTTCAACTCCACGAGAGCAGCGGGAGTCCAACCCACGGGAGCAGAGCGGGCCTCGCACCTTGCTGGTGATTTGGTCATTTGGGAGAAAGCTGGTATAATTTGCGCCGTACGCAAATCACCGGGAGGATTTCATGGGACGAGTTATTGCTACCGAGAAAGTAGGCACCAAGCGTCAACAGTTGCGACGCACCATCGCGGAAGCTCTGCGTCGCCTGATGGAAAAACCTCGTTTGGACGAGGAGGCCAAGGACTTGGCCGCGCTGATTGTGTTCTGTCTAGACGGAATCTCTGAAGGAGTAAACCGTTCGGCGGAGGCCTGGGAACGCCGCAACTACTACCTCAAGGCCGACCGCTTCCGCCGGGAATGGGCCTGGGCTGGACGTATCGCCGATGAGATGGCCTTAGTGATTCAAGAGGATGAATGGGATCGTTTACCGCCTTTGCTGGCCAGCCTGCTGCCCCACTTTGCGGATATAAAAGTGGTTAAGTTAGTGCGCCCCCCATCTTTGTGGAAGGGAGCATACCGGCGCTTGATGGCTGAAGAGGGGGTTGTGAGATGAAGTTTGCTGGAGCGACTTCTTCTTCCCCTGTTGAACCGCCTGTCTCGGAATGGGATGTCAACCGCTTGCGAGAGGCCGTCGCCGATGTGTTCTCGGTAAGCGATGTGACAATGAACCCGGAACCGCGCGTGGCCCTTCGCTTGCGTGGCCGGCTGATGATCCCTTCCCATCAGGCTT
>JACIWR010000017.1:0-16158 GCA_014360845.1 Anaerolineae bacterium | reverse complement strand
ATATACCCCCGTGTTTCAACGTGAGGGGGGCGACGACGTCATCCTGGCGGTACGGGGCGTGATTCGTGCTACCCCCTCCCGCCCCTGGCTGGCAGCTCTGATGTTTCTGGCCACTGTGGCCTCTGTGGTGTTTGCCGGCATGACCTTCGTAGAGCCCCCGCCCGGGCAAACGCTGCCTTCGCCCCTGGCTGGTCTGCCCTTTGCCGTGAGTTTGTTGAGCATTCTTCTGGTGCACGAGCTGGGACATTACTTCGTGGCCCGGGCTTATGGCGTGCCGGTGAGCCTTCCGTATTTCATCCCCATGCCTCTGGGCTTGTTTGGCACGATGGGCGCTTTCATCCGCATGAAGGCCCCACCCACTAACCGCCGGGTGTTGCTGTCCATTGGGGTGGCCGGACCTCTGGCCGGGTTGGTGTTGGCCGTTCCTATTTTGATCATCGGCCTGCTGCTATCGGAAGTCACTCCCTTGCCCCCTGGTCAGCCGCTGTTGATGGAGGGCAATTCGCTTTTGTATTTGGCTCTCAAGTTCTTGATCTTCGGGCGCATCTTACCCAGCGGAGGTATGGATGTCATGTTGCATCCCGTGGCTCTGGCCGGGTGGGTGGGTCTGATGGTCACCGCCCTCAATCTGATCCCCGCCGGTCAGCTCGATGGGGGACATGTGGTCTATGCTCTGCTGGGGGAGAAGGCCCGCTGGCTCACCTGGGTGATAATTGGGGTCATGCTGGTGCTAGGTTTCTTCTGGAACGGGTGGTTTTTGTGGGCCGGGTTGATCTTCCTCTTCGGACAGCGCCCGGCAGCTCCCCTGGATAATATCACTACCCTGGATTGGCCGCGGAAGGTGCTGGCCGTGCTGGTTATCGCGGTGTTTGTTTTGATTTTCACCCCTGTGCCCATGGTCGTGCGCCAGTTTTAGTACTTTTCAGGTGAGGTCCTGCGCGCTCTTTGTGTCCTTTGCGATAAGGCTTTTGGGCTTCGGCTAGGCCGGGTTAGGAGGGGGCATGTCCAACTCAGGAGCAGTGCCGGGAGTGGAAAGGCAGCGCAAGAGCGGCTTCCGCGAACGATGGGGGCTGTGGCTGGTGGTGGCGCTGGGAGTGCTTCTCATTGTGGCTCTGGCCATGTGTGAGGTGGGGCGCATGGTCGCCAGCGTGGCCCGCAACACTGCACCGGTGGCGGTGGCTGAGGACACGCCCTCACCGACGCCCCGGCCACCCCTGCCCAGCGCGACCCCATCGCCGACAGCGACGCCTTCCCCCACGCCGACCACCACTCCCACCCCGACAGTTACTCCCATCGTCATCGGCCCGCCGCAAATCCACGCCCTGGGCCGTCTGGAGACCATCCGCTATGCGCTGACCACTATCGTCGAGGGAAAGCGGGGTGCCGGTGGCGTGTTGGAATGGGTGGGTTTGGGCACAGTGGAACTGGTGCTCATCGTGCCCGGAGAGGTTATTGCCGGCGTGGATTTGACCCTTGTCTCCGCGGAGGACATTCAGGTGCAAGGAGACACGGTCACCCTGGTGTTGCCCGCGCCGGAGGTACTGGTGACGCGGGTAGACCCGGAGACGGTGCAGGTTTACGACCTCAAGCAGAAACTTTTCGCCCCGGCTCCGGACGAGCTGGAACTGGAGTTGCTGGCTCGCGCCGAGCAGAATCTGCGGGGCCAGGCCCTGGAGGCCGGTATCCTGGATGGAGCGCGCAGCGTCGCCGAGGCGCAGATCACCACCTGGCTTTATGAGTTGGGTTTCCGCCAGGTGACTATTTTCTGGCGAGCGCCCACGCCCTCACCCCGTTGAGTTGTCAACCGATCAGCGGCTGTACTCGAAACTGGAAGCGCGCTTGAAAGCGACGTAGCAGGCGCAGGATGGGCGCGCCGAAGAGGAGAAGCAGCAGGGCGTTACCCGCTGCTCGTCCCAAATCCCACCAAAATGAAGTGATCACATAGAAGGCTATGTAGCGCTTCAGGGTCTCGATGGCCCCTATACCCGGTTGCCAGTAGAGGGCTGTCTGGGTTGGATCGAAAGTAAAGGGCCAGAACCAGAGATTCATCGCCGCCCCGAAAGCAAACCCCCACGCTAGTCCCCATCCCGTCAGTACAAGCACCTCCAGACGCGGCCAGCGGCGCATCTTGGGCAGCCAGGCCGAAGCCATCCCTATCCACCCCGTGGCGAACATTTGAAAGGGCAACCACGGCCCGACTCCTGCTCCCATGAAGGCCGAGACCAGCAGTGAAAGAGCCCCCAAAAGAAAGCCAAAAGTCGCTCCGTAGCAATATCCGACCAAAATGGGCAGGAAGAACACGGCCGCGAACCCGGCCGGCCCCGGCACGGCGCGCAGCACAGCGTTCACCGCGGTGAGGATGGCCAGCACGGCGATCATCTTGGAATTGATCTGCCTGGATTGGAGGTTGGTCAATATCGCGCCCAGACAGATGGCTATCAGGACGATGAAGAGAAACGGCGCGTCGGCAGCATGGGACAAAGCCCCAAGAGTCGCGCTGCTCGGCTGAGGCACGAAGAAAGGATATAGAAAAGCTGCCACACCCACCAGGCTGGCGACGGCTAAGATCACGGCGTTAAGGAATTTGCTCATAATTGCCTCAGGACATCCTCCACGGTCAGGAAGCGGGCATCGCGGAAGAGCTTGTTCACCTGCGAGGCGAAGACCTGCGAATCGGTCATCACCTGGCGCACGGGGCCGTCCACCACCACTTGTCCTTCCCCCAGGATAATCACCCTATCGGCGCAACTGGCCACCAGCTCGACATCGTGCGTGGCCATGACCACGGTTCGCCCCGCCCTTTTCTGTTTTTGCAGAAAAGCGGTGAGGGCTTCTTTCTGTTGATAATCCAGCCCGCGCGTCGGTTCATCGAGGAGGATTACCTGGGGATCGGCGACCAGAATGCTGGCCAGTGCTGCCCGCTGTTTCTCACCCACACTCAGATCCCGCGGATACCGCTCGGCATGGCGCTCCAGTCCCAGGAGGTGCAGCAGCGGCGTGTAGTCCGTGGGCGGCAGGTGATGATTGCGCCGCGTGAAGTCCAGCTCCTCGCGGATGGTGTCGGCGAAGAGGAGGGCGTTAGGGTTCTGGGGTACGTAACCCACATGGGTGATGATCTCGGTGACGGAGGCGTGGCGCGTATCGTGCCCGATCACCGCCACCCGTCCCTGACGTGGCTTGAGAAGCCCCACGATGTGTTTGAGCAGCGTGGTTTTGCCGGAGCCGTTGCGTCCCATCACGGCCACGAATTCACCGGCCCGGATGGTCAAATTCACCCCGCGCAAAGCATCGTGGCCGTTGTATGAAAACCACAGGTCCTGCACTTCGATGGAAGTTTCAAGTTTCGGGTTTCGAGTGTCGGGTTGAACCCGGACCCCAGAACTCGGAACCCGTTTCGCGAAGCGACGCGCTTCTTTGATTGTCAGCGGGAGCGGCTCCCAACCCAGCGCCTTGCCCAGCGTCACCAACGGCGGGGTAAAGGGCACACGGGCCATCACCTCGGCGGGACTGCCGAAAAGGGGCGGTTGACCGTCTCCCGGCAGGTACAGAACGTGATCGGCGTACTGTACCACGCGCTCCAGGCGGTGCTCGGAGAGGATGATGCTTAGACCCAAATCGTGGTTGAGTTTGAGCAGGGTGTCTAAAACCTCCTCGGCGGCCTGGGGATCGAGCTGGGAGGTGGGCTCGTCCAGGACCAGCACCTGGGGCTGTAAGGTGAGAACGGCAGCGATGGCCACCCGTTGCTGTTCGCCGCCGGAGAGGGTGCTGATCCGGCGCTGACGGAGATGGGCGATGTTGAGCTGGTCCAGTACTTCTTCGATGCGTTTGCGCATCGTGGCCTGCGGCAGATTGTAGTTCTCCAGGGCGAAGGCCAATTCATCCTCCACGGTCTCCACCACAAATTGATCCTCCGGGTTCTGGAAGACGAAGCCCACATGGGGAGCCATGCCTCGGGGGCCTTCGTGCAGGGGATCGCGTCCCAGCACTCGTACCTGTCCGCTGAAAGTGCCGCCGTAGAAATGGGGCACCAGGCCGTTCAGACAGCGCAGAAAGGTGGATTTGCCCGCTCCCGAGGGGCCGATGACCAGCACGAAATCGCCCTCAGGGATGGTGAGGGACAGGTCGCGCAAGACGGGGGCCTCGTTTCCCGGATAACGATAGTGTACGTTTTTGTACTCGATCATGGTTCACCTGCCACGAGTGAATTGAGCGGCTGGCGCGGCGGATGGAAGCTGCTCAGCAGGGCGGGGACGAGCAGCAGCGTGAAGGCGCTACCCAGCCAGAGGTTGAACGAAGGCCAGGGCGAGAACGGCGGGTAGGGGTAATAGGTCAACAGCGAGCGGGCCCCGGCACGGACCAGCAGCAGGGTGAGCGCCAGGCCGGCACTGACGGCGGCCAGGACGGTGTCGCGCCGTTGCCAGGTGTCGTGGTGATAGCGGCTGCGGTGCACGCGCTTGCTCTGGACACGGAAGACGAAAAGCAGAGCGCCGATGCTGGGGAGCAGCAGTAGCCAGCTCAGTGCGCGCCGGTCGGGAAAATAGGTCGCGCTGAAAAAGCCGCCTAGAAGGCCCAGTAACCCTGCCGCCGTGGCGACTTTGACCGCTATTTCCCGTCCGTGACTTAGGGACTCCAGGCTGCCGCCAAAACCTCGTGCTTCCATGGATTCGGCCAACTGCACGGCACGCTCCAGCCCTCCGGTCAGCAGAGGCACAAACAGGGGCAGCAAATCCCGTAACCCGCGAAAGCGATGTCCGCGGATGATTTGCGCCTCGCGAATCTCCTGGGCGTTGCGCAGCATCTGCGGCACGAAGGTAAGGGCGATAGAGGTAATCAGCCCCGCCTCGAACAGGAAGGCGGGGGTCCAGCGCAGCAGGCGGGACTGGTCCACGGCGCAATTGAACACGGCGAAGATCAGCAACAAAGTGAACAGGGACAGAGCCTTGCTGACCCCGAAGATAATGGCTTCTACGGTGATGGGGCCACCGATCAGAGGCCAGCTCGGGGGTAGCGAGAAAAGCACCAGCCGCCCCGCATGGACGCTCAGCGCGTTGATGGGGACGGTGAAAGCCAGCAGAGTCAATCCCAGCTTGAGAAAGCTGTTCCAGCTTGCGGCCAGGGGCGTGGTGTGGCGCACTGTGGCGTACACAATCCCCGCCGCCAGGCAGATGATGCTCAGATACAACGGATTTTGGGTGAGCATGGCCGGCATTGCCGCCGCCACCACCCATAACGACCAGGCAATGGGATGGAACATCAGCTCCACCTCTTGAGCAGAAACAGCCCGACACCGCCCAGTGCGAGCACGATGACGACGAAGGGAGCGTAGCGGCTCAGGTTCGGCGGTGAGGGCGAGCTGTCCGGCGTCGTTGAGTACGCGCTGCCAGGGGTGGGCGACGGTGTGGCCTCCTGGGCGGCGGTAGGGACGGGGGTAGGGGAGGGCTGGGGTGTGTCGGTCGTAGCAGCTGGCGTCACCGGGGCCGGCGTGGGCGTTGTGGTCGGGGTGGGTTCCGGTGTGGACTCGCTGGGGCCGCAGATGTCCTCCAGGGTGAAGAGAGCCGGGGTCGTGCGACCGTCGCCCCAAATCCAGCCCTCGATGTCGCCATCGCGCACCTGGCGCGCACCGCAACCCACGTTAGAGTAGCGCCAGCGCCCCTCGGCGACGTAGAAGTAATTCCAGTAGAAACAAGGCGTGCTCTGGCATTGACACCAGCAGTCCTCATCGGGGACCTCGCAGCCCTCACCTTCGATTTGACATACGCGCGTCCCCAGGCCGGTCATATAGTCGAAAAGCACTCTCAGGCCGGAACGGTGAAGCAGCTCCTCACCGCTGATTTCGTCCTCGCTGAAAGTGATGCAACGTGTGAGGACAGTGCCATCGCCGAACTGCACCACCAGCCCGGCTCGATGAGGCTCTTGAGCGTTCAGTGGCTCCACAGCGAAGAGCAGCAGACTGCCCACCAGGGCCACGAACCACGCCCTACGCAACACGTACCCCAACCCCTGCATCAGTACTCAATCCCCCGTCGCGCTTTAATCCCCTTCTGGTACGGGTGTTTAATCTCCCGCATCTCGGTGACCAGGTCGGCGTGGGCGATGAGCTTTTCGGGCACACGACGCCCGGTGAGCACCAACTCCACGCCTGGCGGGCGGTTCTCGATGAGGGAGAGCACCTCGTCCACCGTCAACAGTTCGAAGAAGAGGGCCACGTTGATCTCGTCCATGACCACGATGTCGTATTGCCCGCTGTGCAGGGCCTGGCGGACCCGTTCCAGGCCGGCGTGGGCCAGGGCGACGTCTTCGGCGGTGGCTTGCTTCACATGGACAAAACTCGCCTGGCCGAATTGCTCGATGGTGATCAGCGGGCTCAAGCGTTTGACCGCCTCCAGCTCGCCGTAATCCTGGCCTTTCATGAACTGGGCGATGTAGGTGCGCAGACCGTGGCCCGCTGCTCGTAAGGCGAGGCCCAAGGCAGCGGTTGTCTTACCCTTGCCATCGCCGGTGTAGACATGGACCAGACCCAGGCCCTCTTCTTGCATGATTTGCTCCTCTCAGGCAGCCCGGCGGCGCAGCGTCCAGCCAGCGCCTAGCAGGGCTAATCCACTTGCAACAACTATAACGGCAGGACTGAGCAACACGCCGCCGGTGGTGGGCAGGACGGCCGGCTCCGCGCTGACGGTGGTAGTCGCAAAGGGGAAGGTTTTGCCGACCATAGCGGGTACGGCCTGGATGGTGCTCAGGAAGTTGTCGTCGGGCATGGCGGCTTGCCAGGCGAAGGCACCGCTTTCATTTTGCAGCGCCAGCAGTGCACTCAGCGGGGTGTTGCCGTCTTTAGTCCACGCCGCGCTCTGCGGGTCCTCACCGGCAGCGATCAGGGCCTGGAGGACGACGGCGGTGGAATTGGAGTCGGTGTCGGTGCCCCACTCGGAGGGGTTGATGTAGGGGAAGCCGCCGTCAGCGTTCTGCTGGTTGTGGAAATGGGCTATGGTTTTGCTGATGATTGCGCCGTCGGCGGGTTCACCAGCGGCGATCAAAGCCATCACCGCGTAGGCGGCGCTGTTGTTGTCACCGCTGCCCGGGGTGGTGTCCCCGTTCCAGGACCAGGTGCCGTCCTCGATCTGGCGTGCTTTCAACCACTCCACGGCCGCGGGGGGAACAGGGCGACTGACGCTTTTCAGAGCCATAATGGCCAGACAGTGACCGCTCAGCGTCTCGGCCTCGCCACCGAATTTGCCATCGTCGCCCAGGAGTTGTTCCAGGGCGTATACCAGGTCTACCCCGCCGAAGGTGCGCGGGTCTTGTCCGGCGGCCACCAGAGCCAGGATAGCTTTGGCGGTGTTGCCGGCCGAGGCTGTGGCCTCGGAGCTATGGGCCGCCAGATAGCTTAGCGGGGTGTTGCCGTTCTTCTTCCAGGTGCTGGGGTCCTCACCGGCGGCCACGATGGCCAGCACGGTATCGGCTGTCGCGCCTACACTGCTTTCGGGGGTACCGAAACCGCCGTCATCATTCTGCTGAGTGCGCAGCCAGTCCAGTGCTTGGGGCGCGTCGGCATAGGTGGCGACGGCCAGTGCCAGGGTGAGGCTGATAGCGATAGTGGCGAAAAGCAACTTCTTCATGGCGAGAGTTCTCCTTCCAGGTTAGGTTAATTGAGGAATGGATGTCGGTGCAAGGCAAAAATGAAGCCCGGCTTGGGAAGTCGGGCTTGAGAAAAGCGAATCCCCCTTGCCGAGAGGCCGAGGGGGATGTTTAAGGTCCATAGGTCATAGGCCCTTACCCCCTTTCCGCGAAGGTTGTGAGAGCATGACAACGGCGGGCGGCCTGGCTCTCCCGGTGGAGTGCTCACCGGGATTACAGTTGCGGGACAGCGCCGGACTTTCACCGGCTTCCCCCATTAAACCCCTGGCATCCGGGCGTCGGGGTACCGCTGTCAGGCGTATTCAATTGTGCAAGAGTATAACACAAGGTGCGGAGAATGTCAAGAAAACGAAGGGGAGCTTTTCTCTTTTGGGGTGAGGAAGGGCGCAGCGTGCTGTGCCCTTACAGGCCTCGACTCTCTTCTTCACCATCACCAACAACACCGCCTGTTACACGGCGATGCGAGTCCATTTTAGGGTGGAGCGGGCCGTATCTTTTGGGAACACAAAACGGTATTAAAGATAAGGATGGTTCAGAATAGGTTGACACTTTAGTCGGGCAACATATTGTCAACGAATGGTGGAACGAATAAACGAATGATCAGCATCGCGGTCTATTCGTTTATTGTTGGATATTCGTTGACAGAGGAGTCGCCCAACTTTAGTCGGGCAACATATTGTCAACGAATGGTGGAACGAATAAACGAATGATCAGCATCGCGGTCTATTCGTTTATTCGTTGGATATTCGTTGACAGAGAAGTCGCCCAAGCCAAAAAACGAACGGAAAAACAGTGGGGGCTGATTTACCCACTGGATCTGGGCCCAAGGCGGGGCTATTTTCTCCTGAGAATTTTTTCAGGGCTTCAAAAGTGTAAACCTATTTCCGCCAGAATGATGAACCATCCCCAAAAGCCTTAACACAAAGAGCACGAAGGGGACTGCGTTTTTTCCCTTTGTGTCCTTGGAGTCCTTCGTGGTGAAATTCTCGCCCAACGAGCAAGGATCTACTGAATTTCGATCTCGCGGAGTTGAACTCCGCGAGATTGCAAGGGGTCTACACCGATTCCCCGGCTCGCCATATTCTTTGTGAAGGAGAGACTCGCGGTGAACAAACAATCTGCTTCCCGACAAAAGCTAAACGTCGAAATTCCAGCCGACCTGGAAGCCGTGTACGCCAATCTGGCCTTGATCACCCACTCCCCCTCGGAAGTGGTGATTGATTTTGCGCGGGTTGTGCCCAATGTGCCCAAGGCCAAAGTTTACGCTCGCATATTGTTGACCCCCATGAACGCCAAGCTGTTGCACAAGGCTTTGGGCGACAATCTCCAGAAATTCGAGGAACAATTCGGGGAGATTAAGTTACCGGACGCCAATGTGCACGAAGACCGAGCCCTTGGATTCCGAAAATAACCACCGGGAGGAAGGTGTGGACAATCTAGATGCCATCGCCGAACGCATTCGCGCAAACCTGGAAGCTAAGAACACCGCCCGTGACGAGGTCCTGCGTCGCTCGCGAACTCTGATTCGCGATTGTTCTCTGGCTATTCGCGCCACTCATCGGGGCGAGTTCGACGAGGCCGCCGAGTTGTTGGCCGCTGCCCGGGCCGCCGCTGAGGAAATGGTCAACGGCGTGCGGGAGTATCCCGATCTCTACTACGCCGGCTATACTCAGGACGCCCTCAAAGAGTTCGCCGAAGCCTGCATCACCCACGCTTTGATCACGGGCAAGCCCCTGCCAGACCCGGCGGAGTTGGGGGTGGAGGATGCAGCCTACCTCAATGGCCTGGGGGAAGCAGTGGGAGAACTGCGCCGCTACGTGTTGGACATCATCCGCCACGACCGCCTCGAGCGCGCTGAGCGTATTTTGCAGATTATGGATGACATCTACGGCGTGCTGGTTACCATGGATTTCCCCAGCGCGCTAACCTCTGGTCTACGGCGGACTACGGACATGGTGCGCGGCGTTTTGGAGCGCACGCGCGGGGACTTGACCATGGCCATGCGTCAGGAGCGGCTGAGCGCCGCGTTGAAAGAGGCGGAGGCCAGACTCAATCATGGCACAGAAGCGTAGTCGAGTGGTGCGGGCCAGCGAGATTGGCCAATACGTCTATTGCGCCCGGGCCTGGTGGTTGGGGCGGGTGCTGGGCTACCGCTCGTCTCACCAGGAGGCCATGGAAGCCGGGTCGGCGGCCCATGAGAGGCATGGCCGCGCGGTGATGGGCTACCATCGCCTGCGCCAGTGGGGTGTGCTGCTGCTGATATTGGCTCTGCTGGCGACAGTGGCGCTGTTGGGGATTATGTTGCGCCGATAAGTTCACAGCTACTGCCCGGTGAAGTAAGGAGGTCTACGATGACAACCGTGCGTCATTCGGTAATCGCCGGGACCTGGTATCCTGGCTCGAAGGCCGAGCTACGGCGTGAGGTAGAGGGTTATCTGAACCGCGCCGAGCCGGCGGAATTGGACGGTGAGCTGGTGGCTCTTATCTGTCCCCACGCCGGGTACATGTACTCCGGTCAGGTGGCGGCCTACGCCTACAAACTGGTGCAGGGAGCCAGCTATGACGTGGTCGCCGTCGTCTCACCCGTGCACCGCATGCCCATGGGCTTTTTCGCCGTGACCGCCGCCGATGCTTACGAGACCCCCCTGGGCCTGGTGCACCTGGATCAGGAGGCGGTCTCGGCTCTGAGTAAAGAGCTGGAGTTGACCCGTGTGGGCTTCGACGCGGAGCACTCCCTGGAGATCCAGTTACCCTTCCTGCAAGTGACCCTGGGCGATTTCCGCCTGCTCCCGGTGATGCTGGGTGATCAGAGTCTTACCTCTTGCAAGCGCCTGGGGGCGGCCCTGGCCAAAGTGTTGACCGGGAAAAATGCGCTCCTGGTGGCTTCTACCGATCTCTCCCACTTTTATCCCTACAAACAGGCCGTCCAGTTAGACCGGGTATGCATGAGTTATATTGACGACTTCGACCCCGAGGGCCTGGCCCAGGCCCTGGCCGAGCATCGCACCGAAGCGTGCGGGGGCGGACCGGTCATCGCCGTGATGTTCGCAGCGCGGGCGCTGGGCGCTAACCGGGGACGAGTTTTGTACTACGCCAATTCTGGCGATGTGACCGGCGATCATTCTCAGGTGGTGGGATACGTTGCCGGGGCTTTGTATCGGGGTAAGTAGTCAGGTGGTCGGGTAGTCGAATAGTCGGGTGGTCGGGTGGTCGCGATTGCTGAACAGCGTTGGTACAGGCAGGCGCGGAGATGGTTTACGCTGAGGTGGCGGTGAACGCTCCCGTGCGCTGGCAAGGGGGCGCAGATCTCAACAAGATACGTGCCCAGGGAGCCGATAGCACCCTGGGCATGACTTTCCATTACACCATTCCACCGGAGCTGGAGGGCCGGCTGACCCCCGGACACCTGGTCATTGTGCCCTTCGGTTCCAGACGCGAATACGGCGTGGTGGTCGCCCTGAGCGACAGCGCCCCGGTGGCCGAGGTGCGCGAGGTGGAGGAGTTGGCGCGACCCGACCCCGTCCTCTTGCCGGTGCAGATCGAGCTGGCCCGCTGGATGAGCGTCACCTACCTGGCCCCGCTGATTGATTGCCTGCGGCAGATGTTGCCCCCCGGCCTGTTGCGCCGCGCCCGCCTGGTGATAGAGCCAGCGCCGGATGAGTCTGATGCGGAGACGTCGTTAACAGCTCCGCAGCGGGCGCTCCTCGACCTGCTGCGGCGAGAAGGTCCCCTCACCCGCCAACAGATTCGGGCACGAATGCGGCGGAAAGACCTGACCACCTTGATCGAGCGCCTGGTGCAGCGGGGGGTTCTCGTCAAACGATGGGAGCTGCCCCCGCCGCGCATCGGCCCGCGCCGGGTACGCTTCGTCCGCCTGCTGGCCGATGAGGCACAAATCGCCGCGGCGCTGCCCCACCTGGGTAATCCCTCCAAGCAGGCCGATGTGCTCCTGGCCCTGGCCGCCAGCGACGATCCTCTCCCCACGCTGCAGCAGGTGTGCGCCTGGGCCCATTGCACACCGGCCACGGTGCAGGCCCTGGCCCGGCGGGGTTGGGTGGAGATCACCCCTCGGCGCAACCTGGTGTCCCTGGCCATCCCGTCGAACGAGGTAGACCACGCCCTGGAGGAGTTGCGCTCAGCGCGTCAGGCAGCAGTGCTGACCTGCCTGCGCCGCCTTGCCGGCCCCGCAGATGTGCAGCAGGTTTACCGCGAGAGCGGAGCCAACAGCGCGATTCTCCGCGCGCTGGAGAAGCGGGGGCTCGTTCACCGTACCGACGAGGAGCCCCACGTCCTCCTGCGCCTGGACGAAGGGGAGATAATCGGCAAGGTGCTGGAACTGCGCCGTGGCGAGCGGCAGGCAGCGGTGCTTCGCTATTTACAGGACCAGTCCGAGGCCGTATGGGTGAGCTGGGTTTACGCCGAGACCGGCTGTTCGCTGGCAGACCTGCGAGCCCTAGAAGAGCGCGGCCTCATCGCCCTGGAAGAGCAGGAGATGTGGCGTGATCCCCTGGCCGGAAGGGAGTTCGTCCTGGAAAGCCAGCCCCGTCTGACGCCCGACCAGGAAGCCGTCTGGCAACGCATCCGCCCCGGGCTTCAATTTCCGCTTTCGGAATCCACGGTTTATCTGCTCCGTGGGGTGACGGGCAGCGGTAAGACGGAGATTTACCTGCGGGCGCTGCAGGAGGTGCTGGCGCAAGGGCGGCAGGGAATCGTCCTCGTGCCGGAAATCGCCCTCACCCCGCAGACCATTCGCCGCTTCGCTGCCCGCTTCCCGGCCAGGATCGCCGTCCTGCACAGCGGCCTCTCGGCGGGCGAGCGTTTCGACACCTGGCGCAGAATCCGCGCCGGCCTGGCCGACGTGGTCATCGGCCCCCGCTCGGCCCTGTTCGCTCCTCTGCCTCGCCTGGGCCTCATCGTCATAGACGAGGAGCACGAGGTTACGTACAAGCAAACCGAACGCCCTCCCGGCTACCACGCCCGCGAGGTGGCCATTGAGTTAGCCCGGCTGAGCGGGGCGGCGGTCATCATGGGCAGCGCCACGCCGGACCTGACTTCCTACCACCGCGCGCGACAGGGCCAATACACCCTGCTGGAACTCCCCCAGCGCATCTTGGGCCATCGGCGTCGCCTGGAGGAGCAACGGGAGAGCTACCATCTGCCCACCGACCGTTACCGGCCCCTGGCGCCCCATCTCGATGTGCGTTACACTGATTTGCCGCCGGTGCGCGTGGTGGACATGCGTCAGGAGCTGCGGGCGGGCAATCGCAGCATCTTCAGCCGCGCCCTACAGACGGAGTTGGCCCGCGTTCTGCAGGCCGGTCAGCAGGCTATTTTGTTCCTGAACCGGCGGGGCACGGCCACTTTCGTGCTGTGCCGGGACTGCGGGCACGTGCTGCGCTGCCCCCGTTGCGACGTGCCGCTGACCTATCACGCCACGGGTGAGGCATTGCGCTGCCATCACTGCGGACGGCGGGAACCCGTACCCCGGGTGTGTCCCCGCTGTCGCAGCCCGCGCATTCGCTATTTCGGCATCGGTACGGAGCGGGTGGAGGCCACGGTGAAGGAGATGTTTCCTCGGGCGCGGACTTTGCGCTGGGACCGGGACACCACCACCGAGCGGGGAAGTCACGAGGCCTTCTTGCAGAGCTTCGTCACCCATCAGGCGGATGTGCTCGTCGGCACCCAGATGATCGCCAAAGGGTTAGACCTGCCGTTGGTGACTCTGGTAGGGGTAGTGGCCGCCGACACCGCCCTCTACCTCCCCGATTTTCGCTCCAGTGAGCGCACCTTTCAATTGCTGACCCAGGTCGCCGGGCGGGCGGGACGCAGTCCCCTGGGCGGGCAGGTGATCGTGCAAACCTATGCCCCGGAGCATTACGCCATCCAGGCCGCCGCCCATCACGACTACCTTGCCTTCTACGAGAGGGAAATCGCCTTCCGCCGCGAGCACGGATACCCGCCCTTCTCCCGGCTGGCGCGGTTGCTATGCGTGCACACCGATGCCGAACGTTGCCAGGAGGAAGGGAAGGCCCTACGCGCCGAGATTGAGGAAGCCGCCGCCAAGTTGAACGTGCCCGTGGCCATCAGCGGACCGGTGCCCTGCTTTTTCGCCCGCTGGCGGGGCCAGCATCGCTGGCAGATCATCGTCCGCGCTGCCGACCCCAGCTCCCTGTTGAGCGCGCCCCCTCTGCCCCCGAACTGGCGGGTAGAGGTGGACCCGGTAGATTTGCTGTAGTGTGCTTCCAGGCGTATAGTCTGACTGCGTCGCGTAGCGCGGTGAAGGACGCACCGCCGGGAAACAGGCAGTGCTGATGCCCTGCCCGCCGTCTCGGTCGGCCTGTGGCGCAGGCTTTCCAGCCTGCGTGGACAGGCTGGCTGAATGAAGTTTAAGAAATTATTCGGATTGCAGAAGCTGCCCGGCCGCTCAGCCTGGGGCGGGACCTTCCTGGAGAGGTATATCTCATGCAATACAAACTGACCCTGGCTTCCGCTTCTCCCCGCCGACGCCAACTGCTGACCCTGCTGGGTCTGGCTTTTGAAGCTCGCAGCGCCGATGTAGAGGAGCAGCCGCAGGATAATGAACATCCCCGCGACCTGGTGCGTCGCTTGAGCGAGGAGAAAGCGCGCGCCGTGCTGGGTGAAGTAGACCACGGGCTGATCATAGGTGCGGACACCATCGTGGCCCTGGAAAACGAGGTTCTGGGCAAGCCGGCCAATGCCCGCGAGGCCCTGCAAATGCTCCGCCAACTGCGGGGCAAACAGCATCAGGTGTATACCGGCATATCCGTGCTTGACCCCTCCGGCGGGCAAGTAGTTAGCGCCGTGGTCATGAGCGTGGTATGGATGCGTAATTACGCAGATGAGGAAATGATAACTTACGCATATAGTGGTGAACCTCTGGATAAGGCCGGGGGGTATGCCATTCAGGACAACGCTTTCCAGCCGGTGGCGCGCATAGAGGGTTGTTATGCCAACGTGATGGGCTTACCGCTGTGTCATCTCTATCAACTGCTGAAAGCAAAAATGCCCATGGCCAGGCCCCCTGTCGCTGCCTGCGACGCATTTCTGGGTCGCCGCTGTCCCGTAGCCGCGACCATCCTCGCCACCCCAAACTAAAGGGCCTGGAGCTGAACGCCCCAGGCCCCTTGAAAAATCGTCGTTATCGGCAGCCGGGCTAAGCCAATTCCGGCTGGATCAATCCGTAGTTGCCATCCTTACGGCGATATAGAACGTTGATCTCTCCCACAGAGACGTTAAAAAAGACGAAGAAATCGTGGCCCAACAGTTCCATTTGTTCAATAGCTTCCTCTTCGTCCATCGGCACCAGGCGAAAGCGTTTGGTCCGCACGATGCGTCTCGGTTCCTCGGCCTCCTCCTCTTCCAGTTCTAGCTCAATGGGCAAGGCCTCACCCTGCACCGCTGCCCGGCCCCGCCCCTGGCGTTTACCCTTGTACCGCGCGATCTGGCGATACATCTTGTCCATGACGGCATCAATAGAATTGAAAATGTCGGAGGTTTTCTCCTCCGCCCGCAGGATAGTACCCCTACTTCGCACTGTCAACTGCGCTACCTGCCGATCGCCCGCACTCCGCGCCCGTGCAGTGGAAAGCTCCATCCGCGCCTCATCAATAGTGGGCAGATAGCGATCCAATTTGCCCACCTTCTTCTCCACATATTCCCGTACACGATCTGTGATTTCAACGTTCTTGCCTTGGATGATCAGTTGCATCGTTCTCTCCTTTCCAGTTTGGGAAACACCACTTATCGCCTTAAGTACTCTCATGCTGGACTCTGGCAAAGGCGGGGATTTTCGCCAGAATCCAGATTTATGCTTAAAGGGCTCTGGCCAGGGTCAGCGCCCATACGGAATCCGCTCCCCCGGCACGCAGGGCCTGGCTACAGGCTTCCAGGGTAGCTCCGGTAGTACACACGTCATCAATCAACAGGATGCGCAAGCCCGCCGCCGATTCGTCCTGGCAGCGGAAAGCCCCGCGCACATTCTCCCGCCGTTCCTCGGCTCCCAGTTCGACCTGGGGCGCTGTAGCGCGCACGCGCATCAGAAGATCATCTCTCACCGGCAATTCCGCTGCCTGAGCCAGCTTACGGGCTAAAAGTTCCGACTGGTTGTAGCCCCTGACCCGCTGCCGCGAGGGATGCAAAGGTACGGGGACGATCACATCGGCGGGTAGGGGGTGAGCGCGCCAATAGTCGCCCATCATCTCCCCCAGCACATCGGCGATTTCCCGCGCCCGCCGATACTTCAGCGCGTGTATGGCTGCCCGCAAGGCCCCGTCAAAGTACAACACCGAGCGAATGCCATCAATTTGTAAAGGGGCTTGCCGACAACGCCGACACAGTTCTGCCTGAGACATAGGCCGTCCGCAATGGGGACACAGTGGGGGGAGCACGGGTTGCAGAGTGGCACAGCAGGACTCACAGAGCCATACTTCCAGGCGGCCACAACCCACACAGCGAGGTGGAAACAGAAGATCCAGAATGCTCTGTCTAATCTGTTGCAGAAGGCTC
>JACIWR010000169.1 GCA_014360845.1 Anaerolineae bacterium | reverse complement strand
TCCCCAGGCTCGTAGCCCCCGTCCCGGGGGCGTCTCGGCTGAGAAAACCGCGCAAAAGACAGCATCTTGCCGCATGGAACGTCCCCGGGACGGGGACTTGGAGCATAGGCTGAGTAGTCACCTTTCCGTGAAAATCTGTGTGTTTCTGTGGCGAAATTGAATCGTCCACGGTTAAGGGGGCGCGACCGCTGCCCCAAAATGCGCGGGATAAAAAAGCAACCCCTAATCATCAGGGGTTGCCTAATTCAACAGCTTTGGGAGTTTGAAGAGCGGGTAATGCTACCTGGTGACCACTGTGCCATCTTCTTGCACCTGAGCGTTGATGCTCTGTAGATACTCCAGCAGTTCCTCTTTGGCCTGTTCGAAACGGCGTATCAGCACAGCATCCGAGCCTTTGTGGGCGTTGATGGCACGGCGGGCACAGGCGCAACACCCCAGCGAGGCTTTGTAACTGCCTAAATCGCAGTTCATACATTTCGACATCCTGATCATCATCAAAGCAAAGGCGAGACTATCAATGTGCGTCTCCGGCAAGGTAGCGATTCTTGTCGCCAATTCCTGCCACTTGGGGCCTCGCAGACGTTTCAATGCAGTCACACAACGATGTGGAAATAGTATCTCGCTTCTAGGATACATGGTCAACTGCCTCGTAATCAGATACGGTGCACCAGGTGATAGATGAGCAGATAAGTGCGCTGCGCACGAAACCCACGCAGGGGCTAATGTTATCACATCTTGAGCGCTGTGTCAATACTTTGCCAAAATTTTAAGGTTGAGTAATGTGCTGCCCCGGACCCATAGGTCGAGTTGCCAACCCGACCTACGAGGCGAATGCTCGGAGTTGAGCTCCGCGAGATCAAAAGCGGGCTCCCTGGTCTGCGCGGACAGGCTTTCCAGCCTGTCCTACTGGGACCCCGGTCTCCGCCCGCCCGGCAATCTCTGTGGTAAGAACAACCTCTCTGCGACCGGATTAAGATTGGGAGAAGTAAAGAATGGCGATCACGGCCAGGCCCCACAGCAGCACGTCGGCCAGCAGAGGTTTGTCGCGGAGGATGATCTCCTCAGGTGCTCCCCCTTCTTCCCGGACATGGATCAGGTACAGGTAGCGGAAGATGCCATACAGGACAAAGGGAATGGTGAGCATCATGGCGTGGTTCGGGGGTAAACCCTCGGCGGAGAAGGTGTACAGCGAGTAGGCCATGACGGTGGAAGCGGTGACCACGCCCATCATCTCATCCAGGAAAGTCTGATTGTAGTCGTTGAGCACGCTCCGGTGGTTATTAGCGTTAGTCTGGAGCAGAGAGAGCTCGTGACGGCGCTTGCCAAAGCCGATGAACAGGGCACCCAGGGTGATGCACACGTAAAGCCAGGGCGAAAAGCGCTCCACCTGTACCATGGGCACGCCGGCCGCGACGCGCAATACAAAGCCCGCGGCAATGGTCAACACGTCTACGATGACCACGTTCTTCAGCCAGAAGGAGTAAGCGATCATCACCAGCAAGTAAATGGTGACAATCAGGCCGAAGGACAGGTCGAGCAAGAAGGCCAGGGGCAGACAAAGGGCCGGGATTACTATCGCTGCCACCACGGCTACCCACGGTTTCAATTGACCTGAGGGCAGGGGGCGTAACCGCTTGCGGGGATGCTGGCGGTCCTTCTCGATGTCTACCAGATCATTGATCAGGTAGACGGTGCTGGAGATCAGGCACAAGAGGAAGAAAGCTGCTGTAGTTTTGGCGAAGAGCTGTGGCACGAAGAGTTTCTTATCGAAAACCAGAGCGGCGAAAACAACACTGTTCTTCGTCCACTGCTTGGGCCGCATGGTGCTGATTAGACCTTTGATCACTTGGTTACCTCCGTTATCCTCACCCCCCTATAAGTTGTGCTTAAAAGGGTATACACGGTCAGGGTTTTTCTGCGTGGCGATTATACTCGAGTTTGGAGAGGCTGTCAATCGGGCAAGCGTTGCGGGGCATTTCACCTTTGGGGCACGCATGAGCGGAGCAAGCATTCTTCGACTCCGCTGCGCTCCGCTCAGGTTACTACTCAGGCTAGCAGGCGCACTGTCGTCCCGGGGGCGTCTCGGCTGAGAAAACCGCGCAAAAGACAGCGTCTTGCCGCATGGAACGTCCCCGGGACGGGGACTTGGAGCATAGGCTGAGTAGTCACCCGCTCAGAATGCTTGCGGGGTTGAAGGGTGCAGCCCTTATGCGCTCCGAAACCGAAACGCGCTGCGTCTCTACCTCAGGCTCTCAGCGCAGGTCTATCATCCGGGTATCCCCTAAATAAGTCGTAGTCCTGTCCTCTACAGTCTCCAGTTTTTGGACAATGTCGCGGATACGGAGGGCCATTTCCTCGATTGTCTTCAGATCGTTGCGCACGCTCTCAGAGAGATCGGGTTCCTGCTCCAGCAGCCATTGGGCCAGGCCCAGGATGCTGGTCAAGGGGTTGTTGATCTCGTGGCGGATGCTCAGCCCAATTTGACCGATGGCCGCCAACCGCTCGGCTTTCACCAGGCGGTCGCGGGTTTCCAGCAGTTCTTTGTTCTGGCGCTCGATCTGCTCGGCCAGTTGAATCACATCTTCGAAGAGATTGGCATTGGCGATGGCCACCGCTGCCTGGCCGGAGAAAAGGCGCAGTGCTGTCAGTAACTCTCCGCTCATCTGGGGTTGGGTCGTCATTCCAGCCAGCGCCCCCACGAATTTAGCTTTGGTTATCAGCGGAGCTACGGCTATGGTCTGTACCCCCAATAACTCCTGGATGGCTGCCGCCGCCTCCTGTTGGACCAGGGGGCGAAGGAGATCATATAAGTCATGGGTTGTCTCCGCCTGCCCGGTCCTGCTGGCCTTCAGAGCCAGGTTCTGGGTAGCATCCAGGCTGATACCCGACGCGAGCGGCACGCCGGCCAGGAGCTCCATTTGTCGCAGAATTGAGTTTTGGACTCCGGCGTACACAGCGCGACCCAGAGTGCGTTCTTTGGCGTCTACCACGGTGATCATAGCGTAATCAAAGCCCAGGTTCTTCACCATCTCTTCTACGATGCGTTGTTGTACGGCCTGCACATCCAGAGCGCTGCCGATCACCGTGTTCACCTGGGACATGGCTACAAGTTGCTTGTTGATACGCTCTAGCTCCTCATTGGCCGCCTGCAAATCAGCAGCGGAGCGCCGGGCTTCTTCGTACAACCGCGCGTTGGCAATAGCGATGGCCGCTTGTTCCGCGAAGGAGCTCAACAAGGCCACGTCTTCCTGGGTGAAGATTCGCTCTTCCGCATCCTCTACAATGTTGATCGTGCCGATAACGCGGCCCTGCCACTTGAGGGGCACGGCCATGTTGGCCGTGAAAGGCTCTCCTTCGAACTGGGGCGACCGTCCCTCCCACTGACTGTAGTTGCTCACGACGATGGGTTCACCGGTGAGAGCGACTTTTCCCGCCAATCCTTCTCCTAATTTGAGGGTGATGCCGGTGTAGTCTTTCCAGGGGATGGTGTTCACGGTGAGGACTAACTCGTGACGCGCGGGGTCATAGAGATAAACGGCTCCACCTTTGGCCCTGAGCAGCCTGTTGGCCCGGTCTACAATGGCCCGTAATACTTCCTGGAAATCTAATTCAGCGGTGATGTCGAGCGAGGTCTCATGCAGGGCGATCATCTCCTGCAGACGGCGCTGCGTCTCCTGATAGAGGCGCAGGTTCTCTACCGCGATGCTGATCTGGCAACTCAGCGCCTGGAGGAGGTGCTTGTCCTCGGCTGTGAACTCGCGCGGCTGGCAACTGCCCACGCCCATAGCACCCGAAACCCGCTCCCGCACCTTGAGCGGCATGAGGGCCAGCAGGCTCAAGTCCGCCCATTGCGTTTCCACCAGCCCTCGCGGATCGTGGGTCACATCCCGGACCACCAGCGGTTGACCGGTGAGAATCACCTGCCCGCATAAGCTTTCTTCCAGGGTGAGGCCATCCAGACCGTGGATGGTGTGAGAACAGGAGCCGCGCACGGCGCCCAGCCGCAGCCGACCCGCTCGCTCATCCGTCAGCAGGACAAAGGCCACGTCTACATTGAAGAGCTCCAGTATCTGTTCCAGCGCGGTTTCGAGCACCTGAGAAAGTTCCAATGATTGACCTACTGCAGTGGCAATGGCGTTGAGGGCGGCCAGTTCACGATTGCGCCTTTCGAGAGAAACCACTTTCGTCTCAGTCATGTCTTATGCCTCTGGTTCAGACCTTGGCCGGGGAAGGCATCGGTGCTTCTGAGGGAAAGGGCGTAGTCAGGGGCATCGTTCCTCATTCGCCTGGCCTTAAGCGGATTTGCCGTGACTACTCAGCCTATGCTCCAAGTCCCCGTCCCGGGGACGTTCCATGCGGCAAGACGCTGTCTTTTGCGCGGTTTTCTCAGCCGAGACGCCCCCGGGACGGGGGCTACGAGCCTGGGGAGGACAGTGCGCCTGCTAGCCTGAGTAGTAACATTCGGCCTTTTCTTTTCGCAGGGGGCAGACCTGCGGAAGGATTATACCATCGGCATGGGGATTTAGCAAGTGGAGAAACGTCTCCTGATTCTTGGTCAGGCCCCTGGCTACGAGTTCTCAACCGGGGGGCGGGACCGCCCCTGGAGCAGGAGGGTCAACAGAGCGCCGGCATAGGCGATAGCGGCCAGAAGGAGCACGCTCCAGAATCCCCACGAGAGGGCCAGCATCGCTGCCAGTATAGAGGACAACACCGAGGCACACCCGTTGATGGCCCAGGCCCAGGGGATGAGGTGGGGAGCGCGGGTCTCCAGGGTGGCAATCCCCGTGGGAAACGGCATCCCCATCAGCAGCCCCAAGGGAGCCAGGCCCACGGCAGCCACGGCAAGACGCCAGGCCAATGACCACCCCAGCAGCGCGCGGAAGGCGAAGGGCAGCGCTGCAGGATAGATCAAAATTGCCCCGCAGAGCAGGGCCAGCGCGGCCAGCGCCGGCACACGGCGGGCCAACAGACTGCCAATCCCTGAGAACAGCAGCAGGCTGAATAACACCGTGGCGAAGGCGTAGATGGGATGTCCCAGGAACAGGATGAAGCGCTGTATCAGCGGAATTTCCACGAGCAGATAGCCCAGGCCCAGCAAGGCGAAGTAGGCAAAGACTCGTGCCCTACCTTGCCTTGTACTTTCACTGGGGGTAATTTTCCTGCGCTGCAACGCCAGTGGCAAGACGATGAGCCCCGCCGAGGCTACCAGGGCCAATATCAACAGCGCCACCAGCACGAAATATCCGCTGCCGCCGAAAGGCTGCCAGGTCTTGCCCAGCGCCTGCACAATCTGCGGGGTTTGGCTCCATTTGAAGAAGTGGAAGAAGAAGGGTCGGTCATCCGTGGGCGGACGGACGTCGTAGGGATAATCCCGATAGAAGGCGGCGCGGTCGGGAGCGAACAGCAGCTCGTGAAAAGCGCGGTAGTAAGCGGCTTCTGGGACCACGCTGTGACGGTTGGCCTCCTCGGCGTGGATACCCGGGTAGTACACCAAATCGAAATTGCGGGCTGTGCAGAAAGCTTTCGTGGCCGCGATGTCCTCGGCGGTGAACTCGCCGTTTTTGACCAGGATCACCGAGTTGGCCCAACTGCGAATGGCGATCAGCTGCCGTTCTGGATGTTGGACTCCGGCCCGTTCCAGAGCGGTCACGGCCAGCGCCCAGGCCCGCAGGCTCTCGCTGGGCGGCAGTTGCAACCAGCGGCTGATGACCAGCAGCCCGCCCTCGTTTAAGTGGTTCAGGTAGTCGTCGAAGGCCTCGACGGTGTACAGATAGTTCTCCGCCAGGCTGTAGGCTCCGGAGACCACCGGACGCTGGCTCCCGTTCAAGGCCAGGATGACCAGGTCGTAGCGGGCGGTGTGACGACGCACGTAGGTCCGGCCATCTTCGACCATGATCCGGACCCGGTCCTCCTGGTACACGCCCCCGCCGAAGTCATCCACGGCGCGCACGGCCAGCGGATTGCTTTCCACGGCCATGATCTCTTCCGCTCCCTGATGCAGTGCCAGCAGCACCTCCAGACCGCCCCCCGGCTCCAGAATCAGAACCCTGGGCTCCGCTCGCAGGTGATAAGGCAGCGCGGTGGGCAGGTAATCGAGAAAGACATTCAGATGAGGCGTGGCAGGCTCGGTGATGGCCGAGCGCAGGTCGCCGTCGGTGTAGAGACCCAGTTGGGTGGGAAAATCCACCGGATTACGCAGGCTCAATCCCGGCGCGGAGCGAATGCTGCGGCTGCGCACCACATCCACCCGCGAGAAGGCGTTCCAGCGGCTGGAGAGCACTGTGGCGTCCGGGTATTGCAACGCATAGCTCAGGTCCTTGTACGGCGAGAGGCGTATTTGCAGGAAGGTGGGGGGATTGAGGGTCACAGCCGTCAGTGCGATTGTCATCAGGGCCAGGAGACCGGTTACCGCTTTCTGCTGGCGGGTCTGCCCCTTCCAGGTGACGAGGGTCGCGACCAGCAGGGCCAGTGTGGCGCTGAGCAGGATTGTGCCTGTACCGCCCAGCAGGGGCAGGGCGAGGAGGGCCAGTAGACAGCCCAGCGCCGACCCCAGGAGATTGGCGGCGTATAGCCTTCCCGTCTTTTCAGGAAGACTGGATAAAAGTGCGCCAGTGAGCAGTCCGTTGAAGAAAAAGGGCAGGGCCAGGGCCAGGAAGTAGACGGCCATGTACAGGACTTGCACCGCTTCCCAGGCGATGCGATAGGAGTCGAAGGGCAGGAAGTTGATGGTGAGAAAGCTGACCAGCACACTGGCGGCGAAGAGGACCGCCACGCGGGCAGTGTAAGCTCGCAGGCGGAGGGGATCACGAGGTGGGGGCAGGAGAGAAAGGGCCGAGCCACTGGCCCCGAAGCCCAGCAGAGCCACGCTGATCACCATAAAGGCGAAGTGGTACCACTGGGCCAGAGAGAACACCCGGGTCAGGGTTATCTCGAAGCTCAGGCCCGCCGTGGAAAGGAGAAACAGTCCCAGGTAAATAGGCCCCATTGCAAACCTCGGTCCTTTGCTTCTTCTGTCTCGGACTCGCCTTTCTATGGTCTGTACATGATAGCCAGCCCCACCAGCGTGGTCACGAAGATGACGGCGCTCAGGGGCAGACCGATGCGCACGTAATCCCGGAACTTATAGCTGCCCGGTCCCATCACCAGCAGGGTGGATGGGTGAGCGAAAGGGGTGACGAGGGCCGCGGAGGTGCCCACGGCTACGGCCAGCAGCAGGGGGTGCGGGTCTAAATGGTGACCTATGGCCACGTTCAGGGCGATGGGAGCGATGATAGCCGCGGCGGCGTAATTGGAGATGACCAGGGTCAAGACGGCGGTGATCAGAAACAAGGCAGCCATAGTGGCCAGGAATCCCAGGTTTGCCACGGGCGCAAGGACGGTCAGCGCCACCCATTGCGCCGCCCCGGTCTTTTGCAGAGCCTCGCCCAGGGCTAACATGCCGCTGATGAGAAAGATCATCGGCCATTCAATAGTGTTCCGCGCTTCTTCTACTCGCAGACAGCCGGTGACCACGCTCAAGAGAGCAGTGCCCATCACCGCTACAGAGATGGGAAGCCATTGAGTCAGCGTGACCAGAACCATGGCGAGGAGAATAGCGATGGCCCACGGCGCTTTGCCGGTACGGCGGGGAACCTCCTCATCCTCCGAGATGACGAGCAGCCCCGGCTGGTTGCGCAACAGACGGATTTTGTTCCAGGGCCCTTGCACCAGGAAGGCATCGCCCTGGCGCAAGGGTTCGCGACTAATGCCCCGTTCTACCGGCTCACCGCCGCGCCACAGGGCCAGCACCGTCAATCCAAACCGCTCGCGGAAGTTCAATTCGCGCAGAGTTTTGCCGACCAGGGGGGAGCGAGGAGTCAGAGTGACCTCGGCGACGCCGATGTCGCCGCTCAACAATTCTGCTTCGTCCACGGTGGTCTTTCCCCAAAGGAGGCCTTTATCCGCTGCGGCCTCCTGGATGCGACGCGGTCCCCCCTGGACCAGTAAACGGTCGCCAGCGTGGATTTGCTCGCTCGTTGCCGGGGCCATGTGATAGCGAGATTGGCGGATGATGCCCAGCACGGTCAGCCCGTGGTCTTGTCCTAACCGGCTCTCGACCAGGGTCCTTCCGGCGATGGATGAATTGGCGGGCACCTCCAGAGTGAAGATGCGCTCCGGCAGGCGGTATAGATGAATCAGATGACGAGGTAGCCGGGAACGCTGTAATCTATCCTGGACGGGCCGGTCTGGCAGCAAGCGGCGTCCGATGGTGATCGTAAACAGGGTAGCGGTCAGGACATTTAACACGCCGATAGGAGTGATGTCCAGAAGGCCCAAGGGGGGATAGCCCCCTTCGGTCAGCGTGTGACTGACGATCAGGTTGGGCGGTGTGCCGATGAGGGTCAGCGTCCCACCGAGGATGCTGGCGCAGGCCAGTGGTAACAGCAGGCGGGAGGGGGCATATCCTGTGCTGAAGCCAATACCGATGACCACCGGCATTAATACGGCGGTGACGCCCACGTTGTTCATCAGGCCCGACAAAAAGGCGGCGCTGAGCATCAAAGCGGCGGTGAGGCGCACTTCGCTTCTGTTGGCCAGGCGGGCGAGCCAGTGCCCCATTTTCATGGCCACCCCTGTCTGAAAAAGCGCAGAGCTGATGACGAAGATACTGGCGATGGTAATCACCGCCGGATTGGCGAAGCTGGCGAAGGCTTCTTCAGGCGACAGCAGGCCGGTCAATACCAGAACCAGCATCACCAGCAGGGACACAATGTCTGCTGGTAACCGTTCGGAGGCGAGGAGAGTGATGGCCGCGGCCAAAATTGTCAGGGTGAGAGCGATTTGTGGTGTCATGTTAGATTCACCATTGGGATATGGCACCGATACGAATGTGATAGCTCTATCATATCACAGATAGCGCGCGGAGACAAGCTTCTGTTTCCATACCGAGTGTGCGTCGGCTTTGGGGCGAGTTTGCGTCCTATAAGGGGCGACTGGCCGGTCGCCCCTGCTTGCCCCGACGTAGCGGCGGGCGGTCCTTCGTCGGGGCTCAGGACAGGTCCTTCGTCGGGGCTCAGGACAAGCCCTGCCCGCCGTAGGCCGACACCCTTCGTCTCCGCTCAGGGCGCAGCAGCGGTCGGCCGCTACGGGACAAACCTGCCCCCAAACTGAAGCGCACCCTTCCATACCTCA
>JACIWR010000168.1 GCA_014360845.1 Anaerolineae bacterium | reverse complement strand
GAGTGGAACACCTCCGACTGGGCGCATCTTGGCTCCCTCCGTAGGTCAGTCCGTTGTTAACGTTCTGTTGCCTGTCGCCGCTTCACCGACCGCTACCCCAACCTATTGAGAAGATACGGAGAAGAATCCCGATGACAACGAGGATCAAGCTTCGGTCTTTGTGGGTCATATCGCTGTTTGTGGTTGCCTTAGTCATTGCATCCTTTCACATGAGCCTTGCGGCGAATCCAGCCGCGCCACGCGTGCGGCCGGGTACGTCTCGGCTTGTGGGCAGGGCGGGCATCCTGCTGCCGTTGAGGGGTGCTGCGTCTGGCGAGGAATCAGCTACAGTCACTGATGAGGTGGTCGAGAACCGGACCGGCGAAGGGTATATCCCGGTCGTAGGGAATTTCCATGAGCATCAAAACCAGCCCGAAGATCAGGAAAAGTGTCATTCCGGCCAGAGCCTCACCCCACGAACTCCGTCCGTGCACGTCTCACATGATTGTTCCTGATGTTCTGGCTGCGCCGAAACTTTCGCTAGCCTCGCTCATGTTCGCCTCCTCTCGTCACACCATCCGTGGCCACAGCTTTTGGGTCACCAGTCCGATGGCCGGACCAAAAGCTAACAGGGACAAACCGACGCCCAGCAGGACCCAGACCTGTTCGGTCTGGCCGTGAGTCAGCCGCCAGTGCCAGAAGACAATGTGCTCGGCGCTCCACAGGGCTCCCAGGCAGAGCAGTCCTCCGGTGGCCAACAACACCGTCCGTCGTGTCGGTTTTCCCCTCACGAAACCGTACAGCAGCCCACCGTAGAGCAGACCCAGCGGCCCGGTCAGCAGCGCGATGTCCAAACGATTGAAGGGCGGGTTTGAGGTCCCGAAAACCAGCACCAGACTGAGGATCATGGTCGTGCTCAGCCCGGCTAGTCCGCCCCACCACGGTCCACGCCACCCCGCCGCGCCCAATGCCGCTCCTAACAGCAGCAACAGAGCAAACATGATCAACAGGTCAATCAGCGGGGATACGAGATAGGGCAGGTCATCGCCGGCAACCATCAGCGAGAAGACGATGATCATGACCGCGGCACCGGTCCAGGTATGCCCCCACAGCGGCAGCCGCCGCGCCACAGCTATCACACCACCGACCACTATGAGCAGCGCGGCCAGTCCCAGCGCGCCGATGCCGATCATCATCCCTCCTGTGATGACGCCCGGACTATAGCGGACGGGCGTCGGGCCGCCGACTACCAATTGGCTGAGAGGCACTCTGACCAGTGCGGAAAGGGCCAGGCTCAGGCCGAGGATCAGCGGTGGCAGGGCGGCCAGCCGAGCATCGCGTCTCGTCGCTTCGCTATGTACTTTTTTCCTGTCCCGGTCCTTCTCGGCAGAACCGCTCAACTCCTTTATTGCCTTGCTCATCTTTGTCTCCTTACTCCAGTCCAGCAGTCCGTAGTAGGGCTCATTCTTCCTCTTCCTCTGGCTGATGCACAGTCACTTCCACAGTCACGTAACCGTCGTTGTCGGTGACGATGTCGTCGTTGATGCGCAGATACAGCGGGCCGAAGGTCTCGACCGGAACTGTGACCCCTTGTCCGACGTAGAAGGGCTTACCCGTCTCGCCGATGCGCGCGATCAGACAGCCGCCGATTTTGTTGGGCAGGGGATAGTAGAGGGGAGCCGGAAACTGCACCGACGCTCCCTGGGGGCCGTGGTAGCCCACATCGGGCGAGTAGAGCCAGCTCCCCTGGGCCCTGATGGTGAGCACTTCACCAGGGTGCAGGGTGAGTCCGATGCTCTGCCAGCCCCGGTAGGCGTAAATTCGTTGCTCACTGAGGTCGGCTTGATGGATGGGCCTCCCATCGGCGTGCAGAGCCAGGTTGGCGAACAGGCATAGCGCCAGCAGAGGCAGGATCACGAACACGACAATGCGTTTTTTCATCCCTTCCTCCTTGTCCCCTTAGAGGGGAGGCAGAGTTCAATCACCTTCCGGGCTTTCGACCTCTATCGTCTCACTGCGCAGGTCCACGATGGGAGTGGACTCCCCGCTGATGATCCATTTGCTGTTGTCCTTGAGTTCCTGGGCGGTGAGATATTGCAGGTACTCGGCGGCGATGTCGGGGTGTTTGGCCAGTTCGGCCAGGAGCATCTGGATGGACATCTGCTGCGCTTCGGCGATCTTGGTGATCTGGTAGGCTTCGGCGTCGGCCCGCTTCTGAGCGGCGTAGTACTCGGCATCGGCGACGATCTTGGTCTGCTCGGCCTCCGCCTGGGCCTGTTCCTGACGCTGCAGGGCTACCATGCGGTCTTTGATGGCCTGGACCACCTCATCCGGTGGCGAGGCGCTCTGTATCTGCACGGTGATGAAGCGGACTCCGTACTGTTCCTCTTTGACCTTCAGCGCCTCCATGATTTCCTGGTTCATACGGGCCCGGTCGTGCATGACCTCGGTCATGGCCTTGGTGTTGACCACGTCACGCAGTTTGCCCTGTACGAACTCAAAGACGATGCGTTCCGGGTCGTCCACCTCCAGGGCGAAGCGGAGGGGATCGGTGACCACGTAAGTGTATTGCAGGGAGACAACCATGGTCACGTCGTCGGAGGTCATGGCCGAGATTTGATCCACGTACCCCAACCGCTCGTTGACTTTGACCAGGATGACCGTATCCCAAAAGGGGATTTGCACGTGCCAGCCGGGCTGATCCACGGCAATAAACTTCCCGCCGCGTAGGTGCAGTCCGCGCTCGTAGGGGTGAATCTTGTAGATGGCGGCGCGCCCCACCGTCAAGACCACGACGCAGACGATGAAGGCGGCGATGATCACAACGGCGGCTTTGTAAAGAGTATCGAGGGTGCTGCGAGGCCTGGCCTTAGGCCGTGGTGCCTGAGCTGCGGTTTCCATGTTACACCTCCTTGGGATTGGATTATACATAGATATTCTATGTATTTAGATAAAGTATACCACATTTCGAGCGCTCTGTCAAGTTCGGGGCGCTCAGCGGGTGCGCTTCAGTTTGGGGGCAGGTTTATCCCGTAGCGGCGGCCCGCCGCCGTGCCCTGAGCGGAGACGAAAGTGTCGGCTTACAGCGGGCAGTTGGGGTAGCCGCGCTTTCCATAGCGCGGCTGTCGTGAGCGGGGTTGCGCGGTAAGAAACCGCGCCTACCATATTCTGAGGGGATGAGAGAGAGCTCCGAGGCCAGGACACAGCAGCAACTCGCCCCACAAGTGAAATGCACCCAAGTTTGCACCCCTGCGGAGGTTTGCCTTGGCGTAGCGGCGGGCAACCCTTTCCGCAGACAGGTGTGAATCACACCTTGTCAGACGAATAACGTGTCCGGGAAGCCGAGGGACGACGTCCCGAGCGGGGCAGGCATTCTTCGACTCCGCTGCGCTTCGCTCAGAATGCTTGCGCCGCTCAGACGTACCCCAAAAGGGAAATACCGCCGACTTGACAAACTATAGGGGGGTATGGTATAATTGTGCTAAACTTCACAGTCTTCACCAAGCCCAGGTATAGAGCGGATAAACGGAGGAAAATAGAAATGTCCCAAAAGATACTTATCGTCGGTGGAGTAGCCGGGGGCGCCAGCGCAGCTACCCGCCTGCGTCGCCTGGATGAAACGGCGGAAATCATTGTCTTCGAGCGCGGGCCATACGTCTCTTTCGCTAACTGCGGCCTGCCCTACCACATCGGCGGCGTGATAAAAGATCGCGAGGCCCTGTTGGTAGCCACGCCAGAAAGTCTACGGGCCCGCTTCAATCTGGATGTACGCACCAAGCAAGAAGTGATCAGCATAGACCGCGCCCGCAAGGAAATCACCGTGCGGGTGCTGGATACAGGCGAAACATATCGCGAAGATTATGATAAGCTAATCCTGTCACCGGGAGCCAGGCCTTTCGTCCCCCCGGTGCCCGGCGTTGACCTGCCTGGTGTCTTCCAGTTGCGCACCATCCCGGATATGGATGCCATCAAAGCCCACGTGGACTCCGGCAAAGCGCGGGCAGCGGTGGTGGTGGGCGGCGGCTTCATCGGCCTGGAAATGGCCGAGAACCTCATGCAGCGGGGGTTGGAGGTCACTGTGGTGGAGATGCTGGACCAGGTGATGCCCCCGCTAGATTTCGAGATGGCCGCCCTGGTTCACAGGCATCTGCAGTTGAAAAACGTCCGCCTGGCATTGGGGGATGGTTTGCAGAGCATCTCTCAGGAGAACGATCGGCTGACCGTTACTCTGGCCAGCGGGCGAACCGCCAGGGCCGACCTGGTCATCCTCTCCGTCGGCGTGCGGCCCGAAAGCGACCTGGCCAGGGACGCGGGTCTGGAGGTAGGTCCGCGGGGTCATATCGTGGTCAATGAGTACCTGCAAACTTCAGACCCGGACATCTACGCCATTGGCGACGTTATCCAGGTAACTCACCCCGTCACCGGCCAGCCCACAGCCATTCCTTTGGCCGGACCGGCCAATCGCCAGGGGCGTCTAGTGGCCGACCACATCCTGGGCCGCCGGGTGGCTTATCTGGGGACGCTGGGCACTTCCATCGCCAAGGTCTTCGACCTGGCCGTGGCTACCACGGGATTGAACGCCAAGCAGTTGCAGCAGCAAAGTATCGCCTTTCGCAGCACCATCACTCACAGTCAAGACCACGCCAGTTATTACCCCGGCGCTTCACAGATGACCATCAAACTCCTGTACACGCCTGATGAGGGCCGGCTCCTGGGCGCGCAAGTTGTCGGCGTGCGGGGTGTAGATCGCACCATTGACATTCTGGCTACAGCTCTCACGGCCGGTATGACCGTCTTCGATCTGGAACACCTGGAGCTCGCCTACGCGCCTCCCTACAGTTCGGCCAAGGACCCGGTGAACGTCGCCGGTTTTGTGGCCGCCAACTGGCTGCGCGGCGATACGGACGTCGTGCAGTGGGACGAGATCGCCCACCTGGACCCCGATAAGGAGGGGTTGCTGGATGTACGCACCTCCCTGGAGTGCGATCTGGGATGCATAGAGGGCGCGGTGCGGATTCCGCTGGATGAGTTGCGGCAACGCCTGGGCGAGTTATCAAAAGACAAGCGCTGGATCACATACTGCAAGGTGGGGCAGCGAGGTTACTTCGCCGAACGCATTCTCAAACAGCACGGCTATCGAGCTGCCAATCTGACCGGGGGCTGGGATACTTACGAGCCAGCTACCAGCAAGCAGGACAACTTTGACGAGTGGCGCTCCCCTCAAGCTCCTGCGTCCGCCGAGCTGGTGCAGCCGCTCCTCGTGCGAGACCACTCTCAAGCTGGGGCCGCAGCGGCCACGGTCGAACTCGATGCCTGCGGGTTGCAGTGTCCGGGACCGATTATGGCCGTCTACAAGAAGATGCAGGATATGCAGCCCGGAGAGGTGCTGAAAGTCACCGCTACCGATCCCGGCTTTGCCCGCGATATTCCTGCCTGGTGCGCCAGCACCGGCAATCAGCTTCTCGATCTCAAACAAGAGGGCACGACCTTAACTGCCTGGATTCGCAAGCAAGAGCGAGCGGAGCAGGACGTAGTAGTGACCAGTGGCCCCACACCCAACTCCAAGACTCTGGTGGTCTTTTCTGGGGAACTGGATCGCGCACTGGCCGCTTTTGTCATTGCCAACGGCGCTGCGGCTATGGGACAGCAGGTGACCATGTTCTTCACCTTCTGGGGGTTGAACATCTTGCGCCGACCCGAGGCGGTACCCGTGAAGAAGTCCTTCATCGAAAAGATGTTCGGCTGGATGCTCCCCCGCGGTGCGGACAAGTTGAAGCTCTCCAAGTTGAACATGGGTGGCGCCGGCACAGCGATGATGAAGGCTGTCATGAAGGCCAAGAATGTGGACCCGCTACCTCAGCTCATCAAGTCAGCTCAGGAAAACGGTGTCCGCCTCATCGCCTGCCAGATGTCTATGGACATCATGGGCATCAAGCCCGAGGAATTGATTGACGGGGTGGAGGTCGGCGGCGTAGCGACCTACATCTCCGAAGCTGATCAGGCTAAAGTCAATCTGTTCGTCTAGACCGGGACAATCGCAGTTTTCGGATAGACTCTAAGCCGCTTGAGCCGAGGAGAGTTATCGGCTCAAGCGGCTACATCGGCCAGACCGGCCTACGGCAACCGTCGCTCCCAGGGCCAGCGACGTCTTCCCGCCAGCGGAGGGATTTCGCCCAACACGGCGAGACCCAGGTCCTCTACATCGGACCGGTCGCGGAGACTGGTGTCGAGGTAATCGAGGAGAAAGGTCAGCGCCACACCGGCCAGCAGGGCCAGACCTAGGCGCAGGGGGACATCCAGTTTCTGCTTCAAGCTGCGGCCCAGGGGAAAGACCACCGGCTGATCAATCAGGCGCAGGACAGGGCGGGCGTTGCCCAGGGGTCCCACGAAATCTCCCCCGTTTTCTTGCAGCACGGCCACGGCTGCGTTGGCGATGTCGGCCAGCTGCGCAGCATCGCCCCAGGTGATGGACACGGTCAGCACCCGATGTTCGGTAGCCGCACCGAACGCGCCGGCCAGGGGCGGAGCTTCTGGGCCCAACCGCTCCTGCACGGCAGCGGCAAAGGCATTCCCCCTCACCGCCGCCGCCAGATCGTCCATCAGGTACTCGGAAGCCTGCCACGTGTCCAGTGGGTTATAGGTGTAATCGGCCCCGTCCGGGGGCACAGGCAACAGCCCGACATTGAACCGCAATGTGGCCGCGTAGGTTGGCGCTGGCGGTCGGTAGGTGAGCGCGGTCATCGCGGTCACCAGGGCCACCAGAACCACAATGAGCCACATACGTTTCCACACGATCCGCCAATACAGACGAAGCTCCATCTACTCCCCCTGTTGCTCAGTAGTTTTTAGCTCTCCATAAAGTGCCGCGCGGTGGGCGGCCCATTGCCTGTCTATGAACTGGCGCAATCTCTGCCCGAACACTGCCCGGTCAAATTGCTCTGCGTGTCGGCGAATGGTCGGCGGGTCATAACGGGCCGGATCGAAGTCGCGGACGGTCTGGGCCAGGGCTTCGGGCGTCAGCGCGGTGAAAAGCTCCCCTGTCACCCCCGGCACCACGGTATCCAAAGCCCCTCCGCCCGCGTAGGCAATCACCGGGCGACCGGCGGCCATGGCCTCGACCGGAGCGATGCCGAAATCCTCCAGGCCGGGGAAGATAAAAGCTTTGGCCCGCGCCAGCAGTTCCTGGAGTTGCGCCTCATCCACCCAGCCCAAGAACTCGATATTGGGTCCGGCCAGAGCCTCCAGTGCAGCCCGGTCGCGTCCCTCGCCCACGATTTTCAGCGGCAGCCCCAGCTGGTTAAAAGCCCGAACGGCTAAATCAATGCGTTTGTAGGGAATCAGGCGCGAGACGATCAGGAAATAATCATCATAGCTGTCGGAGAGGTGAAAACGAGCGGTCTCCACCGGCGGGTAGATGATAGTGCTCTCCCGGCGGTAGTACTTGCGGATGCGACGTTGCACCTCACGAGAGATGGCGATGAAATGATCCACCCGGTCGGCAGCCTGGCGGTCCCACAGCCGCAGGTAGTTGAGCAGCGGTTGCAAGAGCAAATCGGCCAGGCGGCCCAGACCCTCGCGTTGCGCATAGCTCTGATAGCTCCACAGAAAACGGGCCGGCGTGAGACAATAGCAAATGTGCAGCGTCTGCGGCGGGGTCAGGATACCGTGGGCAAAGGCGCTGGTGATGCTCAGCACCACGTCATAGTCGCTCAGGTCGAAGGACTCCACGCCCAGAGGATAAAAGGGCAGGAAGAGCTGATGGTGGCGGTGGATGAAAGGCAAGCGGTTCAAGGCTGAAGCGCGAATGTCCCATGTGCGGTACTCGGCCGGCATGCCTTGTGGCCAGTAGATGGTGGTGTATATCGGCGCTTCGGGGAACAATTCGTGCGCGGCTTCCAGCACTTTCTCCGCCCCGCCGTATTGATTGAGCCAACTGACGCAGATGGCGAGTTTCAAGCGCGGTGTTACCTCCAGAGCGAGATGGATGTGCGACTTGAGATCATTACGAGCCGTCCGGAGCCCAGGGCCAGCGGCCTGATGGTGGATCTGGCAATCCGCCCTTTCGACCTGTGCAGTTAAGTACGGGTTTCAGCTACAAGCCCTCCCAAGACGTGGATGCGGTGGGGCATGGCCTCACCCTACTCAACTTGCGACCTTGTGCCATTGCCCTGCTCCAATAGCCCTCTTCAAGAGATGCGCGAGAGGGTGAGCACCACAGCACGCTCACCAGACATCACTCGATAGGGTGCTCCCCTGGCCAAAACCACCAACTCCCCGGATTCCAGCACCACAAGCCCGTCCCTGGTGAACAGATCAAGGCGCCCTTGTTGTACTAGCATGAGCAAGGGCTGGGAGGCCTTGCGCCAGGGCACGGCTCCCTGGGCGATGAATAAGCCAAGCTCGAAATCGTCAATCCGGGCCAAGGGCTGCAGGCTGAAGGGGTCGGTGATTTTCTGTGCCTGCTCCAACACATTGAGCTTGGTCAATTTCCTCTCGCCGCGCAAGGCATGCAATCGGCGATGACCATTGCGGCGATCGGGCAGCACGTGCACATGCAACAGGAGCACGATGGACCACAACATGGAAGCAGAGCGGTGAGCCACGCCTTTGGGCACCACGGTCAACTCGTCTGGTCGGAGAGCCACACCACCCCACTCGCTTTCCAGGACGATCATGCCGTTGTGGACCAAAAACAGCTCATCGTAGTCCAGATGACGATGCCAGGCCAATGAACCCTGGCAGGCGTACAGGCTCACGGCTAAATCGCCCACATAGGCCAAATCAACCATGGCAAAAGGTTCGAGGAGTCGGAGCGCCTCCTCGTTCACATTGACCTTGCGCGTTGGCATGGTGTACCACTCCACCGACCGAGAAGAGTTGTTCCTGGATGCTATTATACCACAGTTGAGTGCAGATGGCTATCTCGCGGCATCGGGGGTGCGCGCTTCAGTTTGGGGACAGGTTTGTCCCGTAGCGGCGGCCCGCCGCCGTGCCCTGAGCCCGTCCCGAGCGGAGTCGAGGGGCGGAGACGAAGGGCTACGCCCTGAGCGAAGACGAAGGGCTGCGCCCTGAGCGGAGACGAAGGGCTGCGCCCTGAGCGAAGACGAAGGGCTGCGCCCTGAGCGAAGACGAAGGGCTGCGCCCTGAGCGAAGACGAAGGGCTGCGCCCTGAGCGGAGACGAAGGGCTGCGCCCTGAGCGGAGACGAAGGGCTGCGCC
>JACIWR010000167.1:3298-9227 GCA_014360845.1 Anaerolineae bacterium | reverse complement strand
ACGTGCGCCCCCCTCGCTGCCGCTCAGGGGCGCACTCCGCTCAGGATGATTCGACTACGTGCGCCCCCCTCGCTGCCGCTCAGGGGCGCACTCCGCTCAGGATGACTACTGCTTCAAGGGTAGTGCGGAGACCCTCTTCGCCATGGCATTCTCAAACTGTCCGGCGACTAGTGCAAGCATCTGGATTCAGACGTGTCCAGAATTGTATCACAACTTATCCTCTTCGACAAGAGGCGACTACCCGGCCAGAGCCTTGCGCAGCTCCGTCAGAAACGCGCGGCAACGAAGGGGGGCGTCGCCGCTGTATCCCCGCGCGTCGAGAGCCTCTCGTACCTGCGCTGGTGGCAGATAAGCGGTGATAGCCTCGTCCGCGCTCAGCAAATCCGGCAGTGGATTGGGTTCTCCCCGTTCGAGGGCTGCCCAGGCGGTCATACTATGCGAACGGATGCGCTCGTGCATCGCCTGACGGTCGGCTCCAGCGCGGACCAGGGCCATCAACAGACGTTCGCTGGCGGAGAAGACGCCGTATGTGGCCAGGTTACGGGTTACGGCTTCTTCACTCACCATCAGTCCGGCGACGATGCGGCGCGCGCCGAGCAGTATCTCGTCTACGGCCAGGAAAGCTCCCGGCAGGATGAGGCGGCGATTGGCCGAGTCGTCCAGGGTGCGCTCTAACAGGGAATGGGCGGCGTTATCCCAGGCCACGCGGGGCAGGCTGGCCACGAAGCGGGCCAACGAACAGATTTTTTCCGCGGTGACGGGGTTGCGTTTGAAGGGCATGGCCGACGAGCCGACCTGCCGCTCGCCGAAGGGTTCACGCCATTCTCCGTAGGGTGGAGCCTGGAGCACGCGCAGGTCGAAGGCGAATTTGTGCAGCGATTGGGCGATGCCGGCCAGCAGATTCAGCACCTCCCAGTCCTGCTTGCGGGGGTAGACCTGCCCGCTGACCGGCACGGCCTCCAGTCCCAGCAGGGTCAGGGCCTGCTGTTCCATGTCCTGGACCGTCATCCCGCTGCCCTGCAGCAAGGCCGCGTACGAGGCCCCGCTGCCCACTGCTCCTTTGAACCCCTTACCGCGCAGGGCGGCACTCAAGCGTTGCGTGGCCTGCAGGTCGGCCAGCAGGTCCTGGGCATAAAGGCACAGACGATAGCCCACAGTGGTCGGCTCGGCGGGTTGCAAATGGGTGTAGGCCATGCAAGGTGTGTCGGCCCAGCGCTCGATTTGGGTGGCGAAGGCCTGGAGCAGGGAGTGCAAGCGCTGGTGAATCAGGGCCAGCGCTTCGCGGAGGCGCAGCACGTCGGCGTTGTCCTGGATGTCGGCGCTGGTGGCTCCCAGGTGCAAACGCCCTCCGCCCAGCGGGCACTGCTCGGCGAAGGTGCGCAGTTCGGCCATGAGATCGTGGCCGATTTGAGCCTCGATTTCGTGGGCGCGGGCCAGGTCTACCTCGTCCTGGTGGGCCTGGATGTCGGCCAACTCGGCGGCGGTGAGAAGGCCAGCGGCCTGTTGCGCCGTGGCCAGGGCTACCCACACCCGCCGCCACAGCCGTCGCCGATGCTCCTCCGACCAGATGACGCGCATCTCGGCACTGCCGTAGCGCCAGGTGAAGGGGGAAAGGTAAGTTTTGTGGTCATAAGAATCCATCGGGCTTTCTCCACCTTGACAGGATAAATGGGTGTCTTTTTACAATCACAGCCCGATGGCCGGAACCATCGGGCTCTGGGTGTCTCTGGTATCTGAAGGCGATTGGCAGGACGAGAGCAGCCCCCTCCGCTCGGCAGGGGCCTTGAGATTCGTCAAACGCCCGGCGGGTGGAGCTTAATCGGGTGTGGTGCCACCGGTGATGGGCAACAGTCCGCCCACGACGTTGACGGTCACAGAGTCTGAGGCGACGACTTGCTCGCGCTCGTCCAGCATGTTGGCGGTGATGGTTTGTTCTCCCTCGGCCAGCGACTCCTCCGGGGTGACGGTCCAATGCCCGGTCTCGTCGCTGGTAGTTGTACCCACGAGTTCATCCCCCACGTAGACCTGCACAGTCGCCCCCGGTGAGGCAGTGCCCTCTATGGGAGGGCGTTGGTTCACCTCGCCACCATCCTCTGGGGTGACGATAATCACTTCGGGAACCGGCGCGGGCGTCGCGGTGGCTGTGGGTGATGGGATAGGAGTGGGCGTGAGGGTAGGAGATGGCGAGGGAGTTGCCGTCGGCGTCTGCGTGGGTAACGGGGTAGGTATGGGAGAAGACGTGCAGGTGGGGCTGGCGGTGGCACGAACTATGACCTCAGGGGTGGGTGTTACCACGACCTGTCCCCACACTGTGCCCAGGGCGTAAAAGCCCAGCAGGACAGGGATGAGCAGCAGGGCCATCACCAGGACCAGGCTCTTCTTTTTGCGGATTTCCTCTTCGTCTGGTAGAAGCGGGATCACCGTTCACCTCCCGGCTCACGAGTCGCCGGTGACGGGTTCGCTGCGTTTGGCCAGCACTTGTGCCTGCTGAATCCAGGATTCCGGGTCCAACTTGCGCCAGGCCGGCACGTCCAGGATTTCGCGGATATGTTCCGGTGTGGTGGCGGCCAACTGCTGGTAGGTACTGATGCCTGCGTCGCGCAGCTTCCACTGGTAGATGCGCCCGATGCCTTTGATGGCCGTCAAGTCGTCGGGGTGGGTGGCCATATAGGCTTCGAAGCGGGCTTCCAGTTGTTCGTATTTGGCTTCTTGCTCCTTCAGTTCGGCCCGCAGAGCGCGGGCTTCTTCTTCGCGCTCGGCGAGGAACTCCCGAAAGGTGTGCACAAACTCGTTCCCTGCCTCCGCGCCCTGCGCTACGACGCGGAACTCGCCCCCGCCCCCCTGTTGCTGAATGGTTGCCTGGAGTTCTCTCATGCGGCGGTATTGGTTGTCTATTATCCATTCCACCAGCCAGCCGATGATGAAGCCGATGATCAGCATCAATAAGGCGATAGTCACTAAGCTCGCAGTACTTACCATGGCCGACCTCCTTCGTGTGCATGCCCTGTGAAAAGTGCTTATTCCGTCATATTCATTATAAACGGCTTGGAGCCCTTTGTCAATGCTTTTTTCATCCAGGATTGGCTGAGACTTCGGAAGTCTGGCCAATTTTGCAAGCTGTGCATGCAGTCAGCCCCAAACCGCGCGGGGCTGAAGTCCCCGCGCTGAGCGGAGCGCAGCGGAGTCGAAGGGGCATCCTTCGACTCCGTGCGTCCTTCCGGGGACTCACTCCACTCAGGATGACCACTGTTCCAAGCGCAGAGCAACGGAGTCGGCAGGGAAGAGGGCGATGGAGGTCCGAGCTCAGGTTGTCATTCCTCAGCGTCCAGAGGGGGCAGGTCTTGCAGGTCCTGCAGGCCAAAGTATTGCAGGAACTCAAAAGTAGTGCCGTAGATGATGGGGCGGCCTACCTGTTCCAGGCGGCCTACTTCTTCGATGAGGCCCTTGTTGATCAGGGTGCGCAAGACGCTATCGGAGTTCACACCGCGGATGGCTTCTATCTGGGCGCGGGTGATGGGTTGCTGGTAGGCGACGATGGCCAGGGTTTCCAGGGCGGCGGGCGAGAGTTTGCTGCTCAATTCCAGGCCCAGGAAGCGCTCGATGGCCGGGGCGGCTTCCGGGGCGGTGACCAGTTGCACACGCCCTCCTTTGCGCTGCAGGCGCAGCCCCCGGCGCTGGTAGTCCTGGTCTAGCTGTTCCAGCGCTTTCTCCACGGCTTGAGGCTCGACGTCGAGGGCGGCGGCCAGTTGGGCGGGCGTCACCGGGGCGTCGGCGACGAAAAGCAGGCTCTCGATCAGGCTGGTGAGTTCCAATTCCATGTTTCTCTGTGCAGTTCCCCTCTGTCAGTCAGGCTCGGAAACTCTTCGATCTCGCGGAGTTGAACCGCGAGATCGAAAGATTCCGGCGGGGGATATGGCCCCGCTCGCTTAGTTGCTCTCATCATTACGCTGGCCTCGGAAGTCCAGTAGGACAGGCCTTTCAGCCGGTCCGCGCAGGCTGGAAAGCCTGCGCCACCTGGCGTCGGAAGGCGAGGTGCAGTACACGCTTTGTGCGCTCCGTGACCCGGGCACGCTCGTCCACGCGCCATCCGGCCAGCCATACGATGTGTGTGGGCGAGGCGACGATGGGCACCAGGTCGCGCCAGTGCCGAGGCACTTTGGCATTGATGAGAAAATCGCCGACCAGTTTTTGATGGCCCCCCAGACCCAGGGGGCAGAAGCGGTCACCGGGCTGACGCCGGCGCAGGATCAACGCATCGCCCACGGTGTCAAAGTCGAGGAAGGCCTGCCACGGGTCGGTGTTGTCCTCCCAGCCGTCGGGCAATTGCTGCCGGGGCAGCACCCTGGCTTCCACCTGCCACGGGCTGTCTGGCATTGGCGTCGTGCCCGGGATTCTCAAGGGCAGTTCCGACACGGTGAGTGCAGGCCAGTCGGGCGGCGGGATGTAGTCGGCGTCGGCTACGACGAAGGTCTCATAACCCAGGGTGAGCATCAACCCCCGGGGCAGGGTGGCCTGAGCGCCGGCGGATTTGCTGCGGACGAGGAGCAGGGCATCTTCCACATGCACGAAGTTGATGTTGCGCAGGCTCCGCCGCAGGCGATGGATGGCTTGGCGCAGCGTGGCGCGCTGTAAGCTGGTCGGCAGGGCGCTCCAGCGGGCCAGGTCGAAGACGATAGCCTGCTCACTGGCGCTGCGTACCACCTGCCGCCAGGCGCGGTCCGCCTCCTCTTGCAGCAGAGCGTAGTCATCGGCGATAACCTGAGCACTGCGACGCAGCACCTGGCGGATGGCGGGGTTATAGGTCTCCAGGATGGGCAGGAGTTCGTGGCGCAGGCGATTGCGATAATAGGTCGTGTCCAGGTTGGAACGGTCGAAGCGCGGTTGCAAGCCGTGGGCCGCGCAGTAGGCTTCGATGTCCGAGCGGGGCACCTCCAGCAGGGGACGGATGAGCTGGAGGTCCCATTCTTCGAGCTGCAAGTCGGGATCGGCCAGGCGCAGGCGCAGTTGACGCAGGGGGGTGAGGGGTAGCATACCCCGCAGGCCGGCCAGCCCGGAGCCCCGCAGCCAGTGCATGAGTACGGTTTCAGTTTGATCGTCGGCATTGTGCCCTACGGCGATTTTGCGCGCGCCCACGCGCTGCGCCACCCGGGCCAGGAAGGCGTAACGGGCCAGGCGGGCCATTTCTTCGATGGCCAGCTTCTTCTCGCGGGCCATGGTCGGCACGTCGCGAGTTTCCACCGTGCAGGGCAATCCCCATTCCGCCGCCAGGGCAGCGACGAAAGCGGCATCGGCCTCGGCTTCCTCTCCACGGAGACAGTGGTTCAGGTGAGCGACGTGGAGCCGCAGGTCGAGTTCGGCGCTGAGATGTCGCAGGACGTGAAGCAGACACAGGGAATCCGGTCCGCCGGACACACCGACGACGATGGCGTCGCCGGCCGCAAGCAGAGAATAGCGGTTGATGGTCTCACGTACTTGCTGCAGAACCGTTGCACTCACGTCAGTTTGAACACCTTGTCGCCTGGTCGTACCCGCGCGATGACTTCCACCCCGATGAGTTGCCCCGGTTTGCCCACGGCGATGTTCTCATGCTCCAGTTGCATGGAGTGAACCACTTGCTCGAACTCGGTGGTATGTCCCAGGATGCGGATAGTGTCACCCAGCCTCAATTCGCCGGTCAACTCCACCGCGGCCACTCCCAGGCGGGTGTAGTAGTGGGTGACTTTGCCAACCAATTCCTCTGCCATGGCCCTTCCTCCTCTCGGCACTTAAGGCAGCTAGACCATCGTCCTGGACATTGGCGTTTTGGTGCGTAGTGATGGCTTATGAACTTGAAGAGAGATCAAATCACCTCATTACCCTGACGAAACGGCGTTCTGGGCTATCTTTGGGGCAGCGGTCTCGCGAGGTCCTAACCAGCGCCGCCGTGAAC
>JACIWR010000167.1:0-3288 GCA_014360845.1 Anaerolineae bacterium | reverse complement strand
AAGTACAGCGGCGCGTAAATTCATTCCGTGTTATGCTAACCAGCGCCGCCGTGAACAGGCGGCGCTGGGCCCCCAAATAGGCCGAAAAGCGCCCCAGCACCGGCTCTTCCAGGCCGGTGCTGGCGCGAAAAACTCGGCGCGAATTTGCGGCAGTCTGTACTAAGCAGGCCTTTAGCGGAACTGGTCTGCGATGTCTCCAACTTTGATCACCCATTGCTGGGCGGTGTTGGCCAGGTGCCGTGCCTGCTCCTCTACTGCTTCCCATAAAGCCGCTATTTGAGCTTCGTTATCCGCGCTGCGCTGTTCGACCACGCTCAGGCGGGCCAGTTGCTCGTCGTTGCGACGGTCGTGGTCATGCCACTGTTGCTCCCACAACAATAGCTGACGTTTCCAACGCTTCTCCTGCTCGGCGTCCCAGCGTTCCAATTGTTGCTTCTGCCGTTCTTCGGCGATGCGCTGTAACTCGGCGACCTCGTTCTGACTGCGCAGCAGTTGTTCTTCCAGTTGTTTCAGTTCGGTCAGGGCTTTCTTGGCGAGTTCGTACTGCTCGGCGAAAAGTTGTATTCGTTTGCCGTACTCTTCCATGCGCTCCTGTTGGGCGGTGAACTCGGCCTGCCACACGGTCATCTGGCGCTGGCGTTGCTGCTCCTTGATCTGCATCTCTTCAATAAATGATTGCTGGGCCTGTTTCAACTCGTCGCGTAAGAGTGTCAGTTGCTCAATCAGGCGGGCGTGTTTCTGAGTCTGCTCGTCCAGAAGGGTCAGTTTGGCCGCCTGGGACTCAATGCGCTTCAGCAGTTCGGTGGTCTCTCCCTGCAATTCGGCGATGCGTCTGGCGTCGCGGGCGCGCTGCTCTTCGAGATAGGGTAAGTTCCGCAGACGGGTTTCCAGGTCTTTGCCCACCTCGGCGATGCGTTGTTGCAGGGTTATGGTAGCTTCGCCCAAGCGTTGTTCTTCGGCGCGACGCAGTTGCAGCTCTTCCTCGATCCGAGGGAGGCGAGCCAGTTCCTTGCGGATGTCGCCTAGAGCTTTGGAGAGGTTCTCCTGTTCGATGAGGCGGGCGCGAGCGGCTTCGCGTTCGGCTTGCTGGCGTTCTTCCTCTTGCTTCTGAATCATGAGGGTGATTTCGGTGCGGAGCTGCTCCAGGGCCTGTTCCAGGCGGTCCATACGTGTCAGTTGAGCCATGGCGCTGGCCAGCCGCCCCTCCAGGCTCTGCACCGTGCTGGTGAGGTCCTCGATCTGTCCGGCCTGGTTTTCGAGGCGTTGTTGAGCCTTGACCAGTTCGGCCCGGTCGCGGCGACGCTCCTCATCGAGCCAGGTAATCATCTGCGTGGCTTGGTTAAGGTCCATTGTCTACTCCTGTCTACACTCAAGATGTGTCTGTAACTCGTCATTCCGGGTGACGGGCTTGACTTCAGAGCTATCTACAGCTCAGTAATGGATGATGACCGGGGTGCCTATTTCAGCCCAATGGTAAAGGGTACGCGCGGCTTCGGTGCTGAGGATGACGCACCCATAAGATACTCTCTGCCCCAGGTAACCCTCCCACAGACGCTGTCCATTGGAGAGGATGGGCAAGGCGTGAATGCCGTTTTCTAAATTACCCGCGTAGTATATCCCCAGCCAATAGGGCATTTGCAGGTCCCACGTGCTGGCGTAGGCGTTGGGAATCTTGTCCAGAACCCGATAGTTGCCGGGTACAGTGGGGCTGCCGTATCCGCCAGTGGAGCACACCCAATCGTAGATGAGTTGGTCGCCCTCCCACACGTAGAGATGTTGCTCGGTCAGGTTGACCTCAATTCGCTTGCCGCTCTGGGCTGAGGGGAGCGGTGTGGGCGTTGGTGTGGGAGTGGGCGGGGTAAGCAGGGCGACCACTTCAGCCAGTCCGTCCTGGGCTTGTGCATCATCGGGCACTATTTCCAGGGTGCGCTCGTATGCGAGCTGGGCCTCTTGCAACTGACCAGCTTCGTGCAGTTGCCGGGCGAGTTGGTAGTAGGCGTCCGCCAGCATTGGTTGTACATCGTGGAAGTCGCGATCCATGCCGTAGACCACGCTCAGATGCTCAACGGCCCCAGCCCAATCGCCGGCCCCGTGACATTCCTCGCCTGCCAGATAGTGAGCGGTGATGGTCTGCTCCCAGTGGGCGATGGGCTCATCGGGCATGAATTGCAAAGCCAGCTCGAAGTGAGGCAGTGCTTCATCCAGGTATCCCTCGGCGGCCAGCCCTTGCCCCCAGAACAGGTGCGTTGCCCACTGCCCCTCCCGCAGTTTGGGATGGTCAGCATCCAGGCTCTCGATCTCTGCCAAATAGCCCAGGGCACCTTCCCAGTCCCGTGCCTCCCACGCCTTTTCGAACTCGGCGAACAGGGCCGTGGTGCGCTGGCCGATGGTAGGGGTGGGAGTGGCGAGGAAGGGTAGCCAGGCAGCAGCCTCCGCCGGGTATGTTGTGGTCAGAATCAGAAAAATGAGCAGGGCCATCAGGGCTATGAGCAGGGCTACCCAGCTCCAGCGCCGGGAACGGGCGGGGCGCTTCGCCGGAGCGGCTGGCGCGGGAAGCTGTTCCCCAATCCAAGGGGGCAGTTTGCCGGCGAACACATCCGCCGCTGGCCTGGGCCGACCGCGTACCCAACGCAAGCCGGTATGGGCCTGTATCGCGATGCGGGCGCGCACCCACTTGGCCCCAGCTTGAGCGCGAGGGTTGTGGGGGTTAAGGGCCAGCACGCGGTTCAGGCAAGAGAGCATGAGGGGGTAGTCGTCCACCACTCCGCTCAGCCAAAGCCAACCTTTCTCGTTTGTCGGGTCCAGGGTAATGACCTGGGAGAGATAGCGGCGTGCGCTTTTGCGCTGACCGGCTCGGGCGGCGGCGATGCCTTTGGCCAGCAATTCCTGCACCAGGGCCTGGGTTATCGCCTCAGACTGGACGGGCATCTCGCATCCTCTGGGTATGTTACACTGAGTGCGGGCGGGTTACCACTGGCGACCTCCGGGCTTTGCTCCGGAGAGAGCTATGTCAATTATAGCATCAATCGCCCTCTGCCGCAATGTGCACTTGGAGTGTGCGGCGGGTTCTGGGGGATATAAGCGAGGGCGTGAATGAGCAATGAAGCCGGGGCGGGACTCCACTGCTGGCCTGCTGATAGAAGAGTCAAAGGCTGATGCTCCCATTGAATGCAACGGGGGCATACAAAGTGGATATGGAAGTAATTTTTAGTAAATTTTTAGTAAAATTTAAGCCCTAAACCCATTGACAAATACCATGTTCTATGATAGACTGTTATTGAATAAAAA
>JACIWR010000166.1 GCA_014360845.1 Anaerolineae bacterium | reverse complement strand
GTCCCAGTGAAGTGGATTTCTTCATCGGTCCGGGGTATCTGGTCACCGTCCATGATGGGGTTCTCAAGCCCCTGGTGCAGTTATTTGAGGATTGCCGCAATTACGAGCCTACCCGTGCCAGACACATGGGGCGGGGGGCCAGCCGCTTGTTGTACAGCGTGATTGACGCTTTGGTGGACTATTGCTTTCCTATTCTGGACAAAGTCGGCAGCAACATTGAGGCCGTGGAGGACGAAATTTTCACCGAGGACATGCGGCGCATCGTCCAGGAGATCTCTATTTTGCGTCGCGATATTATCGCCCTGCGACGTATCATTAAGCCGCAGATTTCCATTGTCTCCAACCTGGAGCGCAAGGATCGGCCTTTCATCCGCGAGGACCTGGACGTCTACTTCGGCGACATTGTGGACCACCTGAACAAGGCCTGGGACATTCTGGAAGACCACCGCGAGGTGGTAGAGGGGCTGAGTGAGACGAGCGACTCGGTGATTTCTTATCGCATCAATGAGGTGATGAAGATTTTAGCCATCATCACCCTCACTTTCAGCCTGCTGGAGGCAGTCTCCGGTTTGTATGGCATGAATCTTAGCTGGCTCCCTCTGAGTGATTTGCCCTACGCTTTCTTTCTGATTAGCGGGGCTACATTTATGATCGTCATGCTTATGCTTCTCTTGTTCCGCCGCCGCAATTGGTTGTGATTAGTGTTGTTGAGGGATGGCAATGGTAGGCGCGGTTTCTTATCGCGCAACCGGGATTGGCCGTCGGATCGCGCTATGGAAAGCGCGGCTACCCTTTGGTGCACTGATCGAAGGCAGGGAAAGAGACAGCGGAGAGCAAAAAGGGGATTGATATTATGAAAATCGCGTTTCTGGGTGCCATCCGCACCGTCACCGGCTCTATGCATCTGCTCACCATCAACGGCCAGCGCATCTTGCTGGAATGCGGCCTTTTCCAGGGGCGGCGGCAGGAGAGCTATGAACGAAACCGCAATCTGCCTTTTGATGCGGCTTCGTTGGATGCCATGATTCTCTCTCACGCCCACATTGACCACTCCGGTAACATTCCCAATCTGGTGAAGAGCGGTTTCCAGGGCAACATCTATTCCACCTTCGCCACGCGGGACCTGGCCAGCGCCATGTTGCGCGACTCGGCACACATCCAGGAACAGGATGTCGCCTATGTGAACAAAAAGCGAGCGCGCAAAGGTTTGCCTCCTGTCGAGCCGATTTACACCCGCCAGGATGCGGTCAACAGCCTCAATGCTTTTGTGGGCATCGGTTATCACCGCACCGTGCCCGTGGCGGACGGCGTGCGTCTCACTTTTTACGACGCCGGTCACATCCTCGGCTCGGCCATCGTCGTCCTGGATATCGAGGAGAATGGCCGCACGCACCGACTGGCCTTCAGCGGCGACCTGGGACGCAAGGAGCGGCCCATTCTCCGTGACCCGGAGATCATCCCCCCCATTGAGACGCTCATCACCGAGAGCACCTACGGCAACCGTCACCATGAGACTTTCGAAGAAGCGGACCGGGAGCTGCGTCGCGTAGTCAATGAGACCTATCAACGCGGGGGCAAGGTGATAATCCCTGCCTTTTCCGTGGGGCGTACCCAGGAGATTGTGTACACCCTTCATCAGTTGACGGAGGCGCGTAAGATACCGGAGTTACCCATTTTCGTGGACAGTCCGCTTTCCACCAACGTTACCGAGATATTCCGTCTGCATCCCGAATGTTTCGACGAGGAAATCAACGAGTTCATCGCCGCCGGTAACAACCGCGATCCCTTTGGCTTTCACCGCCTGCGCTATATCCGCCATGTTGAGGATTCCAAAGCTCTCAACTTCCTGCGCGAGCCGGCCATCATCATCAGCGCTTCCGGGATGTGTGAGGCGGGACGCATTTTGCATCATCTCAAGAACAACATCGAAGACCCGCGCAACACGGTGCTCATCGTCGGCTGGCAGTCGCCCAATACGCTGGGCCGCCGCCTGGTGGAACGACGGCAGAAGGTGCGCATCTTTGGCGAGGAGTATGACCTGCGCGCCCGCGTGGAGGCCATCTACGGCTTCAGTGCCCATGCCGATCGGGAGGAACTGTTGGACTACGTGCGAGAGGTCAGCCACGGCTTGCAGCGGGTGTTTGTCGTCCACGGCGAAGAGGAGTCCTCGCTCTCGCTGGCCGATGGCATCCGTACCCTGGGGGTGCCGGAGGTGTTTGTGCCGGAGCCCGGTGACGAGGTAGAGTTCTGAAGCCAAGCCCCTCGCACAGGAAGGGGTCAGTGACAGCTCTTCTGTTCTCGCGGAGTTGGACTCCGCGAGGGCGGGGTCGGTCCCGCAGTGCGACTGCGGGACATCGATTTCGCCGGACAGGGGCGCAGCCGAACTCCGAGACGGCGGGTAGAGCTCTCTGCTCCGCACAACCAGCACCGCCTGTTACACGGCGGTGCGTCCTCAAGCCCCTCGCGCAGCGAGGAGTCAGTGACAGCTTCACCAGACCAGCTCAGCGGTGAAGCCCATTCCATCCGTTTATCCGCTACCCATCCGCTTCCGTCGGCATTCTTGCCAAAAATACCCTTTTCTGCTACAATCTGCCCCGTTGGTAGCCATTCTCAATAACTACGGCAGGAGGTAAAGATAAAATGGACTTGGCCAGCTTGATCCGCGACGTGCCCGATTTCCCCAAAGAAGGCATCCTCTTTAAAGACATCACCACCCTGATCAAAGTCCCTGAAGCTTTTCACACAGCCATTGACCAGATGCTCGACTACTGTAAGGACAAGGAGATTGACATCGTGGTAGCCGTCGAATCGCGGGGATACATCTTCGGCGGTGCTTTGGCTTACGAACTGGGTGCTGGCTTCGTCCCGGTGCGCAAACTGGGCAAATTGCCGGCGGAGACCATTCGGGTCGAGTACAGCCTGGAGTACGGCACCGAAATTCTGGAGATGCACAAAGACGCCATCGAACCTGGACAGAAAGTCCTGGTGGTGGACGACCTGCTGGCCACCGGCGGCACGGCCAAGGCGACGATAGACTTGGTGGAGCAGTTGGGTGGTGAGGTGGTGGGGGTGCTCTTCTTGATTGATCTCACTTTCCTCAAAGGTGTGGAACAGCTCGCAGGCTATGATGTTCACTCTCTGATTAAGTTCTAGTTGGCGATTGGTCTGTGCTCTCAACCCCCTGTCTGCCCCGGCGGACGAGGGGTTTCTTTTGTCGTGTTACGTGTTGCGTGTTCAGCCCCATTACTCGTCACGCAACAGGTAACGATACGGAGGAACCAATGGATCACGTTCTGGGTTTGAAGTGCGTGCTCTGCGGCGCGGAATACGGTGTGGACGAGGTGCTCTACGTCTGTCCCAGGCACGGCGACGAGGGCATCCTCGATGTGGTGTACGATTATCCTCGCCTCCGCCCCCGGTTGACCAGGGAGAGCCTGGCCGCCGACCCCACGCCTTCCATCTGGCGCTACCTGCCCCTGCTGCCGGTGGACCCCTCCACGCTGGACAGGCTGCGCGATGGTCGACTGCCCACCCATCCCTTGTTCCGCGTGGGATGGACGCCGCTCTATCGCGCCCGCAACCTGGAGCGCAAGCTGGACCTGGCTGCCCTTTACGTAAAAGACGACGGGCGCAATCCCAGCGCTTCCTTCAAGGATCGGGCCAGTGCGGTGGGTATCTTGAAGGCCCTGGAACTGGGTCGCGAGGTGATCGCCGCCGCCAGCACGGGCAATGCCGCCTCGTCGCTGGCCACCCTCTCGGCCAGCGTGGGCATCCGCAACGTCATCTTTGTGCCTGCCGCCGCGCCCCAGGCCAAAATCGCGCAACTGCTCATCTACGGCGCGCAGGTGTTGGCTGTGCAGGGCACTTATGATCAAGCTTTCGAACTGTGCCTGGTGGCCGCGCGGGAGTTCGACTGGTACAGCCGCAACACGGCTTATAACCCCTACCTCTCGGAAGGGAAGAAAACGGCGGCTTTGGAGATTTGCGAGCAACTGAACTGGCAGGCTCCGGATCGCATTTTCGTCGGCGTGGGCGATGGCTGCATCATCGGCGGGCTGTGGAAGGGCCTGCGTGACCTGCTGGCCCTGGGCTTGATTGATCGCATGCCGAAGCTGATGGGCGTGCAGGCGGAGGGCTCCCAGGCCATGGTCAAAGCCTGGCGCGAGGGCATCCCGCCGGAGGAAATGACCCCTCAGCCGGCGGAGACCATCGCCGACAGCATCGCCGCCGGTCTGCCTCGTGACCGGGTGAAGGCCATGCGGGCCGTGCAGGAGACGGGCGGGGCCTACATTGCCGTTTCTGATGATGAGATTTTGACCGCCATGAAAGAACTGGCGCGCGGGGCAGGTGTCTTCGCCGAGCCGGCCGGCAGCGCCCCCTACGCCGGACTGGTCAAAGCTCGCCAGCAGGGGCTGATAGGTGATGACGAGCGAGTGGTGGTCATCGCCACCGGCAATGGACTGAAGGACGTGGCCAGTGCCATGAAGGCCACCGACGAGCCGTACCATATCCCGCCGGAGATAGAAGCCGTGCGCGAGTGGGTGCGGGGTGCAGCGGAATCAGCCGCGTAGGTCGGGTTGGCTACCCGACCCTGGTGGCGACTGAACTTCTCATGAGATAGACCATGCAAGAGCTCGAACGCCAGCTGCAACAAAAGACCGCTCAACTGGCCGCTTTGCGCGAGATCGGTCAGGCCATCAACGCTGCCTGGGAGCTGGAAGCGACACTGGAACTCATCACCCGCCAGACGGCCCAGGTGATGGGCATGGATTCCTGTTCCATCTACCTCCTGGACGAGGCCGGCGAATACCTGGTGCTGAAAGCCACCACCGGCCTGGCCGCGGAGTCGGTGGGCCGTGCCCGGCTTCGGCTGGGAGAGGGTTTGACCGGTTGGGCGGCCCAGGCCGGTCAAGCGGTGGGCGTGGCCGACGCCGCTCGCGACCCCCGCTTCAAGTATCTGCCGGAGACGGGAGAATCGGCCTTCCAGTCGCTGCTGGCCGTGCCCCTGGTCAACCAGGGGCGGGTCATCGGGGCCGTGAACGTTCAGACGCGCAGCTATCACGAGTACGGCGCTGACGAGATCGAGCTCCTGTCGCTGATCGCCGACCTGGCCGCCGGGGCGCTGGAGAAGGCCATGCTCTACGAACGGATGCAGCGCCAGATCACCGAACTCTCCACCCTGGCCGAAGTGAGCGAAACCCTTACCTCGCCCCTTTACCTGGACGAGATGCTGGGCTTGATCGTGGACATGGCCGCCCAGGTCATGCGGGCCAAAGTCTGCTCCCTGATGCTGCTGGACGAGGAACGGGGTGAACTGGTCATGCGTGCCACTCAGAGCCTCAGCCCCGCCTACCGCGACAAGCCTCCCCTCAAAGTGGGGGAGGGCATCGCCGGCTTGGTCGTGCAGACCGGTCAGCCGATAGCGGTGGAAAACGTTCGCCACGATCCTCGCTATCACTACACCAACATCGCCCGTGAGGAAGGGCTGTGCTCTCTCCTCTGCGTGCCGTTGCGGGTGCAAGAGCGGGTCATCGGTGTCTTTAACTGTTACACCGGCGAACCTCACACTTTCACACCGCAGGAGATAGGGCTGTTTCAGACGCTGGCCAACCAGACCGCTTTGGCCATCGAGAACGCGCGCCTGGTGGTCAACGCCGCCGTGATACGCGAGATGCATCATCGCATCAAGAACAATCTGCAGAGCGTGGCCATGCTGCTACGGGTGCAGATGAGCGGAGGGCGGGAGGTGTCGGCGCGGGAGGTGCTGCACGAGGCCATCAATCGTATCCAGAGCATCGCCGCCGTGCACGAGATCCTCTCCCAGAAGGGCTTCCGCCAGGTGGACGTCAAGGACCTGGTCACCCGCATCGCTCAGGCCGTCTTGCAGAACATGAGCCGTCCCGATCAGACCATCGCTTTCCGCGTTGAGGGGGTGGATTTCCCCTTGCCCTCGCAAAGGGCTACATCGCTGGCTCTGGCGGTCAATGAGCTGGTTCAGAACTCCGTCGAACACGCCTTTGTGGGGCGTCAGGAGGGCACTATTACCATCCAATTGAGTGAAGAACCATCCCACTGGTGTATCGCGGTTCGGGACGACGGGGTGGGGATTCCGGACCGTGTCAACCGTCAACTGGGGCTGGAAATCGTTGAGATGTTGATAGTCGAAGACCTGCAAGGCGAGTTCAGCGTGACTCGTCAGGGCGGGACCACTGCTCTGTTGCGCATACCAAAAGCAAACGAGGGGTGATGAGAAGTGACTATGAAGCCACTGCGCATTCTCATCGCCGATGATGAGGCCGTCATCCGCCTGGGGCTGCGGGCGGTACTCGCAGAGATGGGACACCAGGTCGTTGGAGCGGCGACGGACGGGCTGAGCGCTGTGGAGCTGGCCCGGCGGACCCGGCCCGACCTGGTCATCCTGGACATCAAAATGCCGGGGATGGACGGCCTGGCCGCGGCTGAGACCATCGTTGCCGAACGCCCCGTGCCTGTTCTCATCCTTACGGCTTACAGCGAGCGCGAACTGGTGGAGCGAGCGGCGACGCTGGCCGTACAGGGCTATCTGGTCAAACCCATTCGAGAGGCGGACCTGAGCCCGGCCATCGAGATCGCGCTGGCCCGCTTCAAAGAATGGCAGGCACTTCGGAAAGAAGCGGCCAGTCTGCAAGAAGCACTGCTCACCCGCGACTTGGTGGACCGGGCCAAGCGGCTGCTTATGGAGCGGGAGGGTCTTCAAGAGCGAGAAGCTTTCCTGCGCATCCAAAGCCTCAGCCGGCGACAGCGCCGCTCCATGCGGGAGGTGGCCGAGGAGATGCTACGAGTTTGACACATGGGGCAGATTATGCTATCATAATGGTGCCTTGAGAAATTGAAGAGGGTGCATAGTCGCACCCCGGGCCGAGAAGCCCTCAGACGCGAACCTTTACGGTTGGCGACTGAGGGCTTTTTTCGTTACGCGCGCTATCACGTCTTCACGTTTCACTCATCACTTCCCAGGAGGCAACCCAATGACCGGACGCTATCACATTGACACCTATCCCGCCCCGCCGAGCTTCACCTACCCGGCCAAGTTCCGGCTGGGCGAGGGCGACGACTACGTCAAGTACGGTCACGTGGCCTTCCCCGAAGGTCGCCGTGGCGGTGATCCCTACTGGACGCCGCAGATCATTACTCAGACCTGGTACCAGGCCGAGACCGGACGCATCCCTATCTCTGGCGCCGGTTACGGTGGCCCTTTCGCCGGGCCGGGTTTCGACAGCATCTGGTTGGACATGTCGGAGATCGTGCGCCCCACCCGGGACGGCATCCATGGCCGGGAGTACATCTCCACCGCGGTGAACCTGGGCCGCCGCCGGTCCCACCTGGAGTTCGATGCCCAGGGGCAACTGCTCTCGGCACCGCCGCCCTGGCTGGAGATACCCATTCCCGTGCTGTTTAACCCTTTGCCCCTGCCCATACCGGGACGGAGCGCGCATCTGGCCGTGGCCCGCGCCGCTGCCAGACTGGACACCTTTGCCCTCGTGCCCTCTTGCGACTGGGATGAAGACCTGGTTCCCTACGCCGACCACGTCGCGCCTTTGCTGACGCCGGGCGATGACCTCCACGCTGCCTGGGTGCGAGCGGCTCGCCTGATAGAGATCGAGGCCGGCACCGAGGAAGAGTACCTGGTTCTGCAAGACAAAGTGCGAGAAGCCAATCCTGACGCGGTTATCTCTCTGCGTCTGCCTCTGACCCCCGCCAGCCCGCGGCGCGTCGAACGCCTGACGCGGGCCGGAGCTCAGGTGATTCACCTGTGCGCCAACGACGTGGGAGGTGAGAATGAGGGTTCTCGCTTTCTCACCGCTGCCCTGCGCGACGTGCACGAGCAATTGGTGAAGTCCGGCCTGCGCGACGCGGTAACTTTGGTGGTCAGCGGGGGCATTGCCACGGCGGAGCACGTGCCCAAGGCTCTCGTCTGCGGGGCCGACGCCGTCGCTGTGGACTTCGCCCTGATCGTCGCCCTGGGTTGTGCCCTGTGGGCCGATGTGCGTCATCCCTGCCCGGTGGAGCACGGGAAGATTGATCCCCAGTGGGGTGCTCAGCGCATCGTGAACCTGATGGCTTCCTGGCGGGACCAATTGCTGGAGGTGCTGGGAGCTATGGGTATGCGCGAAGTGCGTCGCCTGCGAGGGGAACTGGGGCGGACGATTTTTTACGAGGAGGAGGAAAGGAAATTTCGGGACCTGTTCCCACGAGTCAGCGAATCGGCGAATCGGCGAGTCATGGCGGTGGACGAGGGGGAAGTGGAGGGGGACCTGCGCTGGCCCACCGAGCTAATTCTGGCCACCGCCGAACAGGCGCGCACGGGACGGCCACCGACCTCTGGGCTGGAGTACCGGGTAGGCAAATCGGGGGGCGGCTTTGATCGTCTGCGCTTCATCTTCGAGCTGGACGAAGACTCACGCGACACACCTCGCGCTTCACGTTTCACGTTTCATCCCTCACGTTTCACGTTTCACCCTTCACGTTTCACGGACGTAGACCTTTCCCTGGACTTGAACCGCCGTCATGACAACCGCCCCTGCCTCCGCATCCCTCACCCCTGGTACGGCGCGGGCATGTCCTTTGGCTCGGTCAGTCTGAACACCATGCTGGCCCGGGCGCGAGCAGCGCAGATGTGGAATTCGTTTATCTCTACAGGAGAAGGCGGCTATCCCGAAGAACTCGTCCCTTATGCCGAGCACATCATCACCCAGGTGGCCACCGGGCTGTTCGGAGTGCGGGAGGAGACCATCCTCCGGGCGCGCATCGTCGAGTTCAAGTACGCTCAGGGGGCCAAACCGGGCCTGGGCGGGCATCTTTTGGGCAGCAAGGTTACCCCGGCCGTGGCCGCCATGCGCGAGGCGGTGCCGGGATGCAGCCTCTTCTCCCCTTTCCCCTTCCACAGCGTCTACTCGGTGGAAGATCACAAGAAGCACGTGGACTGGATCAAGGCCATCAACCCAAGGGCGCTCATCTCGGTCAAAGTCTCCACTCCTACCGACGTGGACATGGTGGCCGTGGGCTCCTACTACGCCGGAGCGCACATTGTGCACCTGGATGGGGCTTACGGCGGGACGGGAGCCGCACCGGAAATCGCCAAGAAGAACATCGCCATGCCCCTCGAGTACGCCATCAGCAAAGTGCATCGCTTCCTAGAGGCCGAGGGCATCCGCGATGAGATCGTGGTCATGGCTTCGGGTGGGGTGCGCACCGCTTACGACATCGCCAAGGCCATCG
>JACIWR010000165.1 GCA_014360845.1 Anaerolineae bacterium | reverse complement strand
TGTTTTCCTCACCGCCTCTGGCCAGCCGGTGCGGCTGTTGACGCTGGCGCGCTTGGGATTGGCCATAGGTGGGGTTTATCTGCTCACAGGAACCGGGGCCCAGGAGCCAGACTGGTTGGGGGCGATGCTGATGATGGCCTCGGCCGCTACTTATGGGTGGCACCTGGTCATGGGACAATGGGTCCTGGCCGACGTACCCTCTCGCACGGCCACTCCTTATATCCTGAGCGCTATGGCAGCAACAGTGGGCATCGCTCGCGTGTTGCAAGGGGGGTCTCTGGAGCACATTCCGCTGGCGGGATGGGAGGCAGTCGTGGTCTTGGGGATCACCACAGCTCTTTCGCGCGTCCTGATGTTCGCCGGGCTCCAGCGGCTGGGCGGGATAGAGGCGGCGCTGGTCAGCCTGTTGGAGTTATTGATCTCCCTGGGGCTGGCCTTTTTCCTCCTGGGAGAGCGATTAACTCTCCTCCAATGGATCGGTGGCGGGGTGCTGGTGGTCAGCATTTTCCTCGGGGAGTGGGAGGAGGATGTGAAAAGTGCTGCCGGGTAATCGTTCCTCATCCCGACCATCGCTTTCCACCCAGATTCTGCCCCCGTGAGCCTCAATGAGCCCCTTGGTCACCGTCAGCCCCAGGCCCAGCCCACCGCCTTTGAAAGCGGTCTTGCTGGAACGGTGAAGAGAGGTATCTTCCAGGACGTAGAAGCGATCGAAGATGCGCTTCTGTTCATCCTGGTCTATCCCGATGCCGGTATCCTGCACTGTCAGGTGGATGGTGCGCTCCACTACCCGACCGGTGATGCGAATCTTACCCCCGTCGGGCGTGTATTTCACGGCATTGCTGATCACGTTCCACAGCGCCTGATGGAGCCGCTGGGCATCACCGAGGATGAGCGGGAGGTCTTCCAGCCCTTCTACCTCAAAAGTCAGTTGCCGATCTGACCCCATCTCGGTGATGTTCCGCATCACGCTCGCCACCAGTGAGCCAAGAAGAACCGGCTCCATCGCCAGGTCCAATTTGTTGGCATCAATCAGGGAGATGTCGAGAATATCCCCCACTACCCGGTTCAAGCGTTTGGTAGCCTCCGCGATCTTATTGAGGAAGAAGCGCGGGCTACCCGCTTCTTCGATGGAGCCGGTGATGTCGGGGTTAGAGAGAAGAAGTCGGGTGTAGCCGTAGATGACCGTGAGCGGGGTACGCAGTTCATGGCTGGCCAAGACGATGAAGTCCGTCTTGATGCGGTCAATGCGGTAGAGTTCGGCATGGGCCACCTGGAGCTCCCGAATCTTCTCCTCCAGATGTTCCACCAGCCGGCGGCTGTAGTCTTCGAGATACTTAGCCTTTTCTTCTGGAGATTCGACTTCCTCCCGCAGGCCACCTAAGAAGGCCCGTACTTGGTCGGGAAAGCTATCCACGTTGATGGGCTTAGGGATGTAGCCGTCACAACCAGCGATAAGCGCTCGCTCCCGATCGCCCCTCAGCGTGGCAGCGGTGACGGCCACGATGGGGACGCGCTGCATCCCTTCGACGGACCGCAAGCGGGTAGTGACCTCGTAGCCGTCCATCCCGCTGATGTTGATGTCCATCAGGATAAGGTCCGGCTGGACGCGGGGGGCCACTTCCAAAGCCGTCACCCCATCGGTCGCCACGATGACTTCGTACCCTTCTGCTCTCAGCACCCGTTCCACCAGGGTGGCACTGGAGGGGTCATCTTCGACATATAGAATGCGCAGGCGTTCTTTCTGCTTCATCCCTCTCTCTCCCCCAAGGCATCCAAGACCTCGTGCAGCAATTCCTCGTCGGTGAAAGTACCTTTTTGTAGGAGCATGCGAATCTGCCCGCTCAGGCGAGCCTGTTCGCTCGTCGTCAGCTCCTTGGCTGTGATGATGATGACGGGGATTCTCCCCAGGTCTTCATCGGCCCGCAGGGCGTCTAGCACTGCAAACCCATCCACCTTGGGCATCATCAGGTCCAGCAGAATGACATCGGGCCGCTGGCGGCGGATCATTTTCAGACCGGACTCTCCGTCGTGGGCCTCGAAGATTTGGTAGTTCCCACGGGTCTGGAGGATACGCCGCAGGAGACGAATGGCGTCGGGATTGTCCTCCAGAATGGCGATGCGCTGGACGCTGCGGTCCAGTTGCTCCAGCGAACTCAGGAGCCCGTCTTCTACGGCCGGAGCTTCCCCAGGTAGCTCCACCGTCCGGGCCCAGTCCTCCCCCAGCAAGTGCTTCTCCACCGGGAAGGTGTGGCCGGAGCAGTTCACCACCACCACCTCGTCCCTCCGGATGACTCCCTTGCTCAGCAGTTTGAAGAGACCGGCAAAGGCCAGCGCCGCTGCCGGCTCCATGGAGAGGCCGTTTAACTTGGCCATAACGTGCATGGCGCGGAAAGTTTCCTGGTCGCTGATGGCCTCAAAAGCCCCACCGTGCTCCCGAATCGCCCGCGCCAGGAAGGTGTAGGCCGGCCCGGGATGACCGGTGGCGACGGTGATGACACGGGTGCGGGGCCGCAGCACCGGTTCCGCCTGCTCCAATCCCTTCTGGAAGGACCACACCATCGGCGCACATCCCTCAGCCTGGATGCAGGCCAGGCGGGGCATCCGTTCCACCAGACCCATCTGCACCAGTTCCTGGTAGCCTTTCCAGACTCCCACCGGCCCCATCCCGCCGCTCACCGCCTGGATGTACCAATCCGGCGCGCGCCAGGGAGTAGACCCCTTCCCCAAGAAGAGCGGCAACTGCTCGGCGATTTCAAAAGCGACGGTCTTCATGCTCTCCCGCGCGGCAATGGAGCGGATGCCCCGGTCCAGGTAAATCCCTTGTCGCCGGGCGAACTCCGCCGCCACCTGCTTGGTCTGGTCGTAGGTACCGGTGACCTTGACGACTTCGGAGCCATAGATGGCGACCTCGCGCATCTTCTCCGGCGGCACCAAACTGGTGAGGAAAGCCCACAGTTTGATGCCGGCCAGCGCCGAGTAAGCGGAGTAGGAGATGGCGACGTTACCTGTGGAGGCGACCACCGCCTCAGTGACGCCCAGCTCCTTCATCATCGAGATGGAGAGGGAGGCTTGCCGATCCTTGAAAGAACCGGTGGGACCCTGGCGCTCGTCCTTGACGTAGATGTGAGGAGCGCCCAGCATCATCCCCAGGTTGGCGGCATGCAAGAGCGGAGTGCCCCCTTCTCCCATGGTGATACGGTGCTCGTCATTCTGCAGGGGGAGGAGTTCCCGGTAGCGCCACATGGTGAAAGGGCGTTCGCGCAGGAGCTCCGGCCAGGTCCGGGCGATCCCCTCGTAGTCGTAGACCACATCTATCCAGTCCCCGCCACAGCGCGGGCACTGTTCCAGCACCCTTTCGAAAGGTTCCTCAGCCCCGCAGCTAGCACATTTCAGTCGGGGAGATTGGAGATGGTTGTCCGTCATACTTCCTCCGTCTCACGCTGTTCGTCGGCGGCTGATCGCGCCAGTTTCCGCAGGGCTGCAACTACGTCCTCCAGCAACTCTTCCTGTTTCAGCACACCTTTCTGGATGAGAGTCTCGATGTGGTTGTTGAGCCGACGTCGGTCTTCCTCGGTCAACTCTTTAGCCGTGACGACGATAATGGGAATCGAGCGGGTGACCTGGTCCATCTTGAGCGCTTCCAGCACGGCAAAACCGTCCACACCCGGCATGAGGAGGTCCAGGATGATGATGTTGGGCCGCTGCTGGCGTACCAGCATAATAGCTTCCTGACCACTGCTGGCCTCCAACACCTCGTATCCCGGCTGGCTCTCGATGATCCGCCGCAGAAGATTGCGGTCTTTCTGCTGATCGTCCACGATCAAGACTCGATTGACTTCTTCCTCGTGATCCAACCGCTCCAGAGCGAGGACCAGGTCCTGCTCCAAAATGGGTTTCACCAGGTAGTCCGCTGCTCCCAGCGTGATGCCTCGGCCCTCCTCGCTGACGATGGTGCACATGATGACCGGTATGTCGCGGGTCTCCGGGTCGGTCTTCAACTCCTGGATGACCTGCCAGCCGTCTTTCTCCGGCATCATCACATCAAGAGTGATGGCATATGGCTTGAGGCGCTTGACCTCCTCCATCACCCGCATCGGGTCTGTCAGGCCGACGACGCGATACCCCTGCTTATCCAGGTAGCGGTGGAAAAGGGTGATGACTCCTTCGTCATCGTCTATGCAGAGAACGATTTTCCTCGTGTCTTCAGCTTCGTCCTCGCCTTCATCACCCGCGCTGAGCTCTGCGGTCTCTCCGTCCCCGGCTGTGCCTTGCTGGCGTAAGGACTGCGGCCCTCGGATGGGGAGTTTGAAGGTGAAAGTGGAGCCCTTGCCGCTCTCGCTCTCCACCCATATCTCCCCGCCGTGGAGCTCAATGAAGGATTTGCTGATGGTCAGTCCCAGGCCGGTACCGCCGTACTTCCTGGAGGGGGAAGTATCCACCTGGGTGAAGGCCTCGAAGATGCGCGGCAGTTTGGCCGCCGGGATGCCGATACCGCTGTCGGCGACGGAGACGGTGACGAACTCCTCATCGCAGCTCGCTTCCACGCGGATGAAGCCCTCATCGGTGAACTTGGCAGCGTTGGAGACCAGGTTCAAGAGGACCTGGCGGATGCGGCGCTCGTCGGCGATGACCGTGGGCAGGTCAGCAGGAACCGATTGTTGTAGTTCGATGGGCTTGTCCTTGACCAGGGCAATGGCGGTGGACATCACACCATGGATGACCTCGCCAAAATCCACGGGCTGGAAGCTCAGCTCCATCTTGCCAGCCTCGATCTTGGAGATATCCAGGATGTCGTTGATCAGCCCCAGGAGGTGCTGACCGCTGTTGTAGATGGCCTCCAGGTCTTGCTGCTGCTGCTCGGTGATGGGACCGTCAATCCCCTTGAGGATGACGCGGGAGAAGCCGATGATGGAGTTGAGCGGCGTCCGCAACTCGTGGGACATGTTGGCCAGGAACTGGGACTTGAGCCGGTCAACCTCCTCAAGCCGTTCCGCCGTCTCCAAAGCATCCTGGTACAGGTAAGCGTTATCCAGCGCCACGCTCAGGTTAGCTCTTATGATTTCCACAAAGGAGACGATCTCCGGCGTGATCTGGGACCTCTCCTGTGGGCTCAACAGACCGAGGACGCCAAAGACCCGATCGCGGGAGAAGAGAGGCACGTAGATGCCGGATCGGACCTGGAATAGCTGTGCCAGATCGGCGCATGAGCCCTTGAGAGCAGCGGTCTCGAAAATCTGAGTGCGAAGCTGTTCCACGGCCTGGAAGGCGAAGGGGTTGTTTTCCCTCTCTATACGCGCATCGTCCGGCAGGGCGACGTCCGAACCATCGGCGGCATGCACGGCGATGGGGCGGAACTTTCCGCTTCCCGGTTCCCAGAGGAAGATGGTCGAGGCGATGCCCAGATTGCGGGTGATGGCCTCGCCGGCCCGGTGTAGCAAGTCCTCGGGATCCAGGGAGGTGGCGGCGGCCTGGAGCACCTCGCTGATCAGAGCGCGGCGTTGGGCCTCCGCTTCCGTCTCGGCGAACAGACGGGCGTTTTCCAGGGCCACGGCCGTCTGGTCCATCAGCGTGCTTAACAGGCGAATCTCATCCTCTGTAATACGCCCCTTGCGCGCTTTATCGTAACTGACCTCCATCACTCCCAGCACCTTGTCCCGCAGTTTGATGGGCATGAAGAGGCGCAGGAAACGCTCGTAGCCATACTTCTCCCAAATCTCTCGGTCAAAACGCTCATCCCATCCGCTGAGCACCTCCGTGCGACCAGTGCGATAGACATCGGCAATGATATTGGAGTGGTCCAGTGGGTATCGTCTTTTATCCTCCCACTCCTCTATTATCATCTGCCCCTGCCAGATAACATGCTTGTCTTCGATGACCCCCATCCTCTCGTCCACCAGGGAGATGACGGCGAACTCGCACCCCAGAGCGCGATAAATCTCTTCCAGGATGGTCTTCATCACCTGGTCTGGGTCCAGGGAGGTGGAGACGACTCGCCCGATGGCGTTGATCACCTCCAACTGCCGGACATGGCGGCGGGTCTCCTCCAGCAGGCGCAGGTTTTCGATGGCAATGGCCGCCTGACCACAAAGGGTCCACAGGTTGCGGATTAACCTCTCCGGATAGGAGGAAGGAACGCGGCGACCTATCACCAGCCCGCCGATCTGACGCCCGGCCACCACCAGGGGGATAAAGGCGATAGAAGCAAGGCCGGCTGCTTCCAAGATGGACCGCGTCTGGTCGTCCAGGCGGTTGTCGGCGGAGGCGTCCTCGATGACCAGGACGTCTTCGGGTTGCAGAAAGCGGGCGAGGGCTGTCTCCGTCAGCGAGAAACGTTCGCCGACGTCGAAGTGGGCCTGCCCATCCGCTGACCACTCCTCTCCCATCACCATCCCCACCGGCTTGCCGTCCTCAAACTCGTAGCGCAAGAGCCGCACCACATCCAGACCCAGGGTCGAGGCGTAGTTTACCAGAGCATGTTCCACCTCGGTCGTGCTGGTGGCTCCGCCGATGGCCTGGCTGGCCTCGAACAGGTCGCGGGTTTCTACCAGGGAGCGCTGCGTCTGCTCAAACAGGCGCGCGTTCTCGATAGCCGTGGCCAACTGGTCGGCCATGGTGCGCAGAATGGCCACATCCTCGTCGGAGAAAGCCCCCGGCTGAGTGGATTGGACGTCCAGCACGCCGATGACCCGCCCCCGGCTGATCAGTGGCAGGGCCATCTCCGACCGGGTCTCGGGCAGATCGGGGTTGACGAAGTGGGCAGCGTCCTCGCCCACATCCAGGGCAATGCGGGGCTCTCCTGTGGCGGCCACGTAGCCGACGATACCTACCTGACCCACCCGCAGTTTGTGGCCTCGCTCGAGCATGCGTTTTCCACCCTCGGAGGAAGCAGCGCGGAGGACGGCGTACTGCCCTCGCTCGTCCACCAGGAAGACACCGGCGTGGTAGAAGCCGAACTGCTCAGAGATCAGGTGCACGGTCTCGTCCAGCAGTTGGTTCAGCTCCAGGATGGCGGTAGCATCTCGCGCCACCTCGGCAGCAGCAGCCAACTGAGTGGCCCGTCGCTGTGCTTCCTCGTAAAGATGCGCATTCTGCAAGGCGATGGCCACCTGGCTGGCGATGGCGGTCAAGAGGTCCCGGTCGTGCTCATCATAGACGCGGGGCCTGGTGTAGCTCTGCACAGTCATCACGCCCAGGACCTGATCACCGACCAGCAGTGGCACGCCCAGCCAGGAGAAAGCCATGCGTCCCGAGGGCTCGACTCCCATCTCGGCCAGCCGCTGGGGCAGATTATCCGAGATAAGCACCGGCTTGCGGTTGCGGATGACATACTCGGTAAGCCCTTGCCCGGAGCGGCGAACGTTGTACGGTCTACTGAGTTGCCCTTCGGTGACGTCAAGGGCGAAAGTAATTTCATCCTTGGTCTGGTCGTAGAGGGCGATGTAGAAGTTAGTGGTGTCCAGCAGGCGGGAAGCGCCGCGATAGGCTTCATCCAGCACCTCGTCAGTGGTGAGGCGCGCGGTGAGGGCCAGACCCAACTCGTTCAACACTGCCATCTCCTCGGCGCGGATGCGGGTCTCCTCGAAGAGGCGGCGGTTCTCCAGCGCCAGGGCTAGCTGCTCCTGAATGGTGGAAAGAAGGGCGATTTCCTCTTCCGTCCAGGTATGGGCACCAGCGGGGGCTTCCAGACCCAGGATACCGATGGGTTGGCCTCGCACCATGATCGGTGTCAACAGCCGGGATTCATCCTCCTCGGTGATCACGGTGGGGCTTGTGGCAGGAAGGGGGTCCTCCCACGAGGTGGGTGTGGAAGCCGGAAGAGAGGCCACGGTCCCCTGGTCGTAGATGTAGCCCTGGACCTCTGGCCGCCGGGCGGTGTATTCATCCCACTGTTGTTGCAGATAGCGCCGATAGGCGGTTTCCACCTCTTGCAGGCTTTGCTGCACCTGGAGGAAGAGGCGAGCGTTCTGGATGGCCGTAGCCAGTTGGTTAGCTACGGTTTGGAAGAGAGCAATATCCTCTTCGGTGAAAGCCGCCTCCTCCGTACTCTGGACCGTGATAGCGCCGATGACCTCACCCCGGCTGATGAGGGGCATGGCCATCTCGGAGCGGGTGTCCGGCAAGAACGGGTTATCAAAGCGGACGGCCTCCTCGCCCACGTCCAGGGCGATGCGGGCCTGCTGATTGGCGATGCACCAACCAATCATGGAAGCGCTGCCGATCTCCAGGCGGTGGCCTGCTTCCAGCATTTTCTGTCCCGCTTCACCGGTGCCAGCTCTCAGTACAGCGTATCGGCCAGCTTCATCTACGAGGAAGATACCGACGTAATAGAGGTCAAATTCGCGCCGAAGCAGTTCCACCGCCGTCTGGAGCAACTCATCCGGGTCCAGGATTGAGGCGGTGGCACTGGCGATCTCAGTAGCGGTCTGGAGCTGGATTTGGCGGCGCTGCAAGTCAGCACGCAGGCGTTTTTCGGTGATGTACTGTTGCTCCAGAGTAGCGCTTAAGCCGCGGTACATGCGCTCAAACTCCGACAACGCCGCGGCAGTATGAGAATCTATGTAGGAGGCCGTGAACCGGGTACGATATGTTTCTACCAGAGGTTCTATAGCTTCCTTCAGGAGAGGGTCCTCCCTCAGCACAGCAGAAATCCCCCCCGCCAGTGCGCTAAGGGCAGCCAGGGCGGAGGAGGTGCTCATTCCCATCTGAGCCCACTCGCCGACCTGGCGCGATAGTTCGTCTTCCGACAGAGTTCCTGCCGCTAATTGGAAAAACATGTCCACCATTCGTCGGCTGATTTCCGGCAACGGACGAACGGATGCCAGTCTTCCGGTGTTGGAGAGGAGATTCTGACGCAGGGCCTCTTTTATCAGATCCGAGAGGACACCTGCCTGCTCTTGGAGCTTCTGTAAGCTGCGATTCACGGCCTCCGAATCCGTCATACCTCATACCTCCATAAACGCTACTTGTGCTATCTCACTACGCTTTGTAGTAGGCAACCGTGATAGAGATCGCCTCAGGGATGAGCGGCGGTATCCCGCTTCGCCCCGTAGCGTATTCTGAACTCTACTTTTCCACCTGTGGGGTTGGGGGCGGGCGCTACTGGCTGCCATCTTGGTTTTAGCCGTGAAGCACCCAGAGAGCGGCCGCCGGAGAGGTGAGTTGTAGGACAACTGCTCGCAGTTGTCCTACCAACCGCACAGGTAGCTATTTTTTCGCCAAAATGGCGCCATAGAACACCAGCTCTACGCCCACGCGATCGGC
>JACIWR010000164.1 GCA_014360845.1 Anaerolineae bacterium | reverse complement strand
GGTGATGGCTGCGCCGAGACCCTGTCCCAGAGCCTGGGCGGCTTCTTCCAGCACCTGCCGGGCCAGTTCATCGCCAGCCGCCGCGGCCTGACTCACCTCTCTGGCGGTGACGGTGTGCACCTCACCGCCGAGCAGTGCGCGCAAGGTGGAGCCCGCATTGGGATGCTTTGCCAACTGCTCCCGGGCCCGGCGGGCGATGGCCGGGCCGGCGGCCAGGGACTCCAAACAGCCGCGCCGTCCGCAGGTGCATGGGGGCCCCTCAGCGTTGATGATGAGGTGACCGATCTCGCCGGCCATGCCGTCGGCCCCGTGAAACAACTGCCCGTTGATGACCCATCCCCCGCCAATGCCCGTGCTGACCGTGACGTACAGCATGCTCTCGCAGCCTTGACCGGCGCCGAAACGCCATTCGCCCAGAGCCCCGGCGTTGGCGTCGTTGTCCACGGCGACGGGCACCCCCAACCGCTCTTCCAGCCACTGTTGCAGGGGCGCACGCTCCCATCCGGGCACATGGTGGGAGAGGAGGACCAGCCCCTGCGCGGCATCCACCGGCCCGCCAAAGCTGACGCCCACAGCGCCAAGAGGTCTCGCCGCCGTGGTCAGCAGGTCTTGAGCCAGGGCCAACATCGTTTCCAGGTCTTTTTGGGCGTTGCTCCCCGGCGGTGCAGGGACTCGACGGTGGGCCAGCCAGTGCCGTTCGCCCAGGCCAGCCACTGCGGCGCTCAGCTTGGTGCCGCCGAAGTCAAGAGCCAGCAGAAGCAGGTCTTTTGTCGCCATGGCTACCGTTTAACACAGGGCCAAGAAAATAGCGTGCAAAACCGCCCACTGACCGTCTTCGATGTGTTGCATGTGATCGGAGGGCACAATCACACAGACATCTACTTTGTCTTTCAATTTACCGCCCTGGAAGCCGGTGATGCCGATGGTCGTGAGGCCACGGTCCCGCGCCACATCCATGGCCCGCAGCACGTTGGGCGAGTTGCCGCTGGAGGAGATGGCGATAGCCACGTCGCCCGGCTCGGCCAGGGAAGCCAGGGGCTCGGCGAAAACCGTATCGTAGCCGCAATCGTTGGCATAGGCGGTCAGCAGCGGGGTGTTGTCGTTCAACGACATGACTTTGAAGCGCGGTCGGCCCTCTTCCACCGTCCCCTTGCCCAGGTCGCAGACAAAGTGGGAGGCCATGGCCGCGCTGCCGCCATTGCCCATGACGAAAATGCGCCGGCCTTCCATGCGGGCCTGGCGCAGAATGTCAATGGTCTGGGCGATCTCGTCCTGGGGCATGTTTTGCAGAATTCTACTCGTTTCGGCGAAATATTGCTGTGTGTTATTCATACCGCTTTCTCTGTCCTTGTTTATGTTTTTGCTGGCGAGGTGAGCAGTCGGGCCCGTGGCCCGACGCTCGTTAGATGTTCTTGGCCGCAGCGACCAGAGGCAACACTGCCTCTGCAATTGCATCTTCATCCTCTCCCTCAACTTTGACACCGCGGAAAAGGAACCAATGCTCGACGTGTTCAATGGTCTCCTGGGGATTCACCATCCGCAGAGGACCCAGGGTTTCCAGCTCCAGCATCCTGTTGTTGGTGTACATCTCCAATGAGCAGCCGAGGTCTGGGTAAGTCGCCCCCTCCACGTACTCTACCGTTTTGAGGAAGAGGTGATCCCGGTGGAGGTATGCGATCCAGCTCTCTCTGGCGCTCAGGCCTATCTTGACCGGGGTCTGCGCCTGTTCATCCTGGCGCAGGAGGATGAACTGCGACCCCCAGTGGAAGCGCGTGTCGGCCATGTCGGTGTAAGGCCAGAGGGCCACCGTGCGATTGGGTAGCAGTCCGCCGGTGGATGTGGGCCTGGGTTGAGGTACGATGCCGATACCGCCGGGAGCCATCACCGACAAGGCCCAGGGGGCCAGTTCCACGGGCCACAGGCCCACATTGCGCAGGTAATGGCGCACCTCGATCTGATTGGCCGCTTTGAAGGTGAGCGCTATCTCCTTCTGAATCCCCGTGGTGGTCTCCGGCGGTTGAATGGCCCGCAGAGTGCCACCTTCCTCCACGACGCGCACCGGCTCGTTATCGGGGTAATAAGTGCGTACCGCATCCTCAGGGGCGTGCCAGAGCCGGTGACCGCCGTACATGCGCCATTCCGTTCCCCCGCTTTTACCTAAATGCTCTTCAAAGGTGCCGAACTCGTTGACATCTCCGATGAATCCGCAGTGGATCACCCGTGGACCCACATCGCCGGTCACGATCAATTCTACCTCGTCGCTGCTCAGGCGATAACAGTGTGACCATCCGTGATAAGTGATCTTTTCGAACATCTTAGTGCCATCCTTTAGCAGATGCTATCCTTTTAGAGACCCGGCCATGAGCCCGCGCATGAAGAAGCGTCCCAGGAAGATATACACCAGCAGGGTAGGTAACGCGGCGATCAGCGCTCCGGCCATCTGCACGTTCCACTCGACAATGTAACTGCCGGCCAGATTATTCAGGCCCACGGTGATAGGTTGAGTGGCCGGGTTACTGGTGACGGTGACGGCGAACAGGAAATCGTTCCAGATAGAAGTGAACTGCCAGATCATCACCACCACGAAGCCGGGGAGGGACAGGGGAAACAGCACGTGGCGATAAACGCCGAAGATGTTAGCCCCGTCAATGCGGGCCGCTTCGACCAGTTCCGTAGGCACGTTGGCGTAGTAGTTGCGGAAGATCAATGTGGTGATGGGGATGCCGTATATCACGTGGGTCAAGATCAGCCCCGGGATGGAACCGTATAGCTTAATGCCGAAGATGTTGATCTTCTGCAGCGTTTGCACCAGGGGAATGAGGATACTCTGATAAGGGATGAACATCCCGAACAGGAGCAAAGGGAACAGGATGTCCGAGCCTCGGAATTTCCACTTGGACAGGATGTACCCGTTGATGGAGCCCCACATGGCCGAGAGAATGGTGGCGGGCACGGTGAGATAGACGCTGTTCATGAAGTTCACATTGAGGCCGCGGAACCCCTCCTCCTGGCTGCCAAACCAGGCCTTGATGAAGCTGTCAAAATGCACCCCCGAAGGCGGATGCCACATCTTGTACAGGCTCACCTCGGCGAAGCTCTTCATGCTGGTGACGAGCAGCACGTACACGGGCATCAGGTAGAGGAGCGCAAAGAAGATCAGAGTGGCGTAGATCAAGATGCGCTGCCAGCGGGTCTTCGGCCTTTCACTGCTGCGCGGTTCTTCTGGTGGTGTGGTCATAGTTCAGCCTCCGTGCGGGTGCTGTAGATAAGATAGGGGACGATGAGAACGGCGACCATCACCAATAGCACGATGGCGATGGACGCGCCACGGGAGAAGTGGTTGCCCCGGAAGGTGGTATCCCACATGAAGTAAGCCGGTACGTCGCAGGAGAAACCGATACCGGGGCCGGTCATAGCTACGACCAGGTCGTAGATTTTGAGTGAGATGTGTCCCAGGATGATGACGGCGCTGAGGGTGATCGGTTTCAGAAGGGGCAGGAGAATGTGCCGCAGGATTTGCCATTCCGAGGCTCCGTCTACCCGAGCGGCCTCACGCAGTTCATCGGGGATACCCCGCAGACCGGCCAGGTACAGGGCCATGGTATAGCCGGACATCTGCCAGGTGGCGGCGATGACCACGGCCACGATGCCGATTTTCGGGTCGGTGTACCAGCCTGTCTTGAGAAAGCCCAGGCCCAGGATGTCGAACAGCAGGTTGATTCCCGTGCTGCCCAATTCAGCGCTGCCCGGGTTGAGCAGCCAGCGCCAGACCACGCCGGTGACAATGAAAGAGATGGACATCGGGAACAGATAAACGCTTCGGAAAAAGCCTTCCCCCCGTATACGCTGGTCCAGCAGGATGGCCAGTATCAGGCCGATGACCAGACATGAGATCAAGAACAACACTGTGAACACTACCGTGTTGCGTAGATCAATCCGAAAGCGCTGATTGGCAAACAACCGTTGATAATTGCGCAGACCGACCAGAGTGAAATCCGGCAGAAGTTGATCCCATTTGGTGAGGGATACGTAGGCCGTCCAGCCGATGAAGCCGTAGACGAAAATGGCGATGGCGATGGCCGAGGGGGTGATTAAAAGCACGGAAACTACCCGTTCCCAGGTCAAACGTCGCATAATGAGTCCTCCGCTAAACCTGTTGTCAGCATAACGTAACATCAACCTCTATAGGGTAAGTTGGCGGTGGGTCAGGCGTAGCCTCCCAATGGCAGGTAGGCCGCTCTTTTGGTTTTCTCAATACGGCCCAGGGTGTGCCGTGGCCTGCCGCTGGCCTGTTGTCGCTACCGGTTCGCGGCCAACCGTTCGGCTGAGCCCTCGGCTTGAGCGTTCGCCTGAGCTCACGCCGAAGGCTCGGTCGAACGCTCACGACGAAGCCTGCCCTACTTTTGGGATTCAGCAATAATGCAATAATGATGAGGCAGCTCAGACGCGGGAAAATGCGAGTGAGCTGCCTCATCGGTCAGTCATGTTTACTGGCAAACGCCAGCGTCCACACAGGCTTGCTGCAGGCCGGCTTGGGCGGCAGCCACATCGCCGCTGGCGACGAAGAGAGTGATCACATCCTTGTAGTCCGTGACCCAGGACTCTTTGGCCGCAGCTCCGTGAATCACGCTGGGAACGATGGCGTCCTGGCTCCAGTCCACCATGGCCGACTGCAGGTATTCGTTGAACAGGGCCGGGTCGCAGTCGGTGCGGGCGCAGATGGAGCCTTTCTTGGGGTTAAAGGCTTCCTGGCCTTCGAGCGAACCGCAGACCTTGAGCCAGTTGCGTGCGTTCTCCGCGTTGGGTGCGTTCTTGGGCAGGGCGAAGCTGTCGGACAGGGCGACGAAGATGCCATCGGTGCCCGGCGGCGGGGCCCAGCCGTAGCCGGTGAAGCCCTTGGAGGTGAACCAGCCATCGGTCCAGTCACCCATGATCATCATGCCACCCGTGCCAGCGATCAGGAACTCGCCAGCGCTATCCCAGGTGTGTGCTGAGTGATCGGGGTTGGCGTAGCTGAGCATCATCTTGAAGTTCTCCAACGCCTGGGTGACTCCCGGATCGGTCCACGGCGTCTCGCCGGTCCACAGGCCTTTGTACTTCTCGGCGCCCAGCGTACCGGCCAGGACGTCCTCGAAGATGTGGCCCGCTTCCCAGCCGTCCTTGGTGCCCAGCACGAAGGGCTGGATGCCGGCGGCCTTGAGGGCCTCGGCCACAGCCTGGAATTCCTCGAAGGTGGTGGGCGGCGTCAGATTGTTGGCCTCAAAGACCGCTTTGTTGTACCACAGCACGTTGGAGCGGTGGATGTTGACCGGGACGCCCCAATAGTGGCCGTTGTACTTGAGCAGGGTCAGCAGGTCGGCGGGGAAGACGGCTTCCAGCCCTTCGGAAGCGTAGATGTCATCTACGGGTTCCAGATACTGCTCCGGGCTGTAGGTCTCCACCTCCAGACCGGCGTGCAACTGGAAGGTATCGGGCGGGTCGCCGCCGATCAGACGGGTCTTGAGCACGGCTTTGAAGTTGGTGCCGGCGCCACCGGCCACTGTGGCGTTCACGATCTCGACATCGGGGTACTTCTGGCTGTAGATCTTGAACATCTCGTTCAAGCCCTCAGCCTCACCGCCAGCCGTCCACCAACTACCGACCACGAGCTGGCCTTTGGCACCGGTAGCGTACAGCAACTCCGGCTTGTTCTTGTCGTAGGTGGCCAGGAAGGCCTCAGCCTCTTCCTGGCTGGGCACGTACAGTTTCCAGCCGGGGTAGATGAGGTCGGCGTTGATGATCTTGGCGTAGGTGCTATCGGTGAGGTGTTTCTGGTTGGTGAGGGCCATGATGGCCGGCCAGGAATAGGGGTTGCCCAGGTACTTGTCGGCAATCTTGGAGAGCCAGTCGCCGGCCAGAACGATGTAGTCTTGCCCTTCTTGGGCGGGTGGTGCGGCGAAGGTCGTTGGCACAAAGATGGCTAGCATTGCCACGATCATAAACAGACTAATGAGCCTTTTCATTTGCCTCCTCCTTGAGAAGAGTTTGAAAGTTTAACGCCGTTTACGAGTTTTGACTGCAGCATTTTGTCGCTAGGCATCCCTCCCTTCTGGCTGATGGCAGGTGGCAGATGGCTGGTAGGTGATGGCAGATGGCTGATGGCTGATAGCAGATAGCTGATGGTTAGCGCAGGGTTTTGCGGAAGGCATTAATGCTCTTGGCCAGTATCTCACCCTCTTCGTAAAGGCGCTGGAATTGGGCGTCGTTGATGTATCCTCTATCCAAAGCCAAAAACAGACCACCCACCACCTCAAAAGTGGATCCAACTGCGATGCTCAGGTAGTAGTCAAAAGCCTTGTTCGTCTTCTGGGCTGAGCCTTCGGCGATGTTGAGGCTGATGGAATTGACGGCCCGGTTCAACTGTGATGTCAGGCCATAATCCTCACTCCTGGGGAAATGGCTTGTGACTTCGTAGATGCTGGTGGCGTAAGCGCGCGCTCGATGCCATATCTCCAGGCTCTCGAACCGAAAGGTCATCCTCCCCCCTGGTTATTGGCTGATGGCAGATGGCGGATGACGGATGGCTGGTAGCTGGTGGCGGATGGCTGATGGCGGATGGCAGATGGCCGATTGTTATCAAGCGAAGCAGGCCATCTGCTATCCGCTATCTGCTATTTGCTATCTGTTATTTGCTATCTGCCATCTCCTATCCAGCTATCTGCTATTCAGCTATCTGCCACTTATCTGCCATTTAGCGTGCACAGCGAAAACCGAGATCGTCGTTCGCGGCGGTATCGCTGGTGGCGTTACGGGCGGTGGTGCGCACAAATTCGGCTGTCTCGAACCACCCGCCGCCGCGCACTACTTTGAACTGTTGCCCGTAATAAGGTGATTGATAGCTACTGCCCGGGTAAGCCTCATACCAGTCGGCTGTCCATTCCCAGACGTTGCCGGCCATGTCCATGACCCCGTAGGGGCTGGCCCCATCGGCAAAGCTGCCCACGGCTGTGGTCCCGCGGATGCCGCTATCTTTGCCGTTTAGTTTGCTGGCATCGTACTCGTCGCCCCAAGGATAGAGGCGTCCATCGGTGCCCCGGGCGGCTTTTTCCCACTCGGCCTCGGTGGGCAGGCGCTTGCCCAGCCACTGGCAGTAGGCTGTGGCGTCGTTCCAACTGACGTAGACCACGGGATGGTTATCCTTACCCTCGGCAGCGTCTTTCCAGATGCGGGAGAGGCCCTGTTTCTCGGCGTCGGTCTGATAGCCGGTTTCCTCCACAAATACGGCGAAGTCGGCGTTGGTGACCTCGAACTTGTCAATCTCAAAGGCCGGCAGGTCTACCTCGTGGGCCGGGGCTTCGTCTTGACGTCCGCTATCGTTGCCCATGATAAAGGGCCCGGCCGGAATTTCCACCATGATGTCGGTCACGCGAGGTCCTTCCTCCGTCGCCTCTGGGGTGGGCAGGGGAGTGGGGGTAGGTGGTGGTGGTACCGGTGTGTTGGTGGGTACCACCTGGGCCTCCGTTGGCTCGGGGAGAGGTGTTTTGAATTCCACAGTGGGTTCGCTGGTGGGCGTGGCCGTTTCCGCTGGTCCTGGTCCGCCGCAGCTCACGATCAAAGCCAGGAGCATTAAGAGTGATAGGGCTAATGTTCGTTTCATGTTGCCAATTCTCCTCCTTGACATAAACACGATGTTGGCTGTGTCTCGTGCGCCGATGGGGCTTCACGCAGCCAAAGAAGGTCTTTGTAGGATGTCGTGCAATACTAACGCTACCCCGCCCATGACGCAAGCATCCGAGCCATGAGAGGAGGCGATTATCTTGACCATTTGGCGAGGCCAGGCCAGAGCGCGCTGGCGGATAGTGCTTTCGATGGCGGGCAGCAGATATTCGCTGGCCAGGCTCAACACCCCGCCCAGGATGATCAGGGCAGGATTGAAGGCGTTTATCAGGTTGGCGATGCCAATGCCTAAATAGATGCCGGTCTCTTCCAGGACTCGTTGAGCTGTTGGGTCACTGGCCTCGGCGGCTTGCACGATGGTGGACACGGAAATCTGATCCAGCTTTCCCGCGCACAGCTCGACGATGTAGCTTTCTTGGTGAGTGGCGACTGCCCGTTGGGCGCGCTTGACGATGGCCTTTTGACTGACCAGGGTTTCCCAACAGCCCCTGTTGCCGCAGTTGCAGACTTCTCCGTCCTCGACGATGGTCATGTGACCGATTTCGCCCGCGTAACCGCCAATGCCGCTATACAGTTGTCCACCCAGCACGATGCCGCCACCCAGGCCGGCTCCCGCTGCCAGGTAGATGAAATCCTCTACGTTCTGGGCAGCACCCAGGTAACGTTCTCCCAGGGCGGCGACGTTGGCGTCGTTGTCCACAAACACCGGAATATCGAGGGTCTCGGTGAACATGCTCTTGATTGGGACATTCCGCCACTTGAGGTTGGGAGCGAACAGAAGAGTACCGCTGGAGGCGTCCACCAGACCGGGTACACCTACACCAATACCCAGTAGTGCATGGTTTTGCTCGGCAGCGGCGCGGGCCTTTTGCATGAGTTCGATAGCCAGATTGAGAATGACGTCCTGACTTTGGGTGGGGTCGGTCTCCCTTTTATCACGCCACAGAATCCGGGCTCGGAAGTCGGTGAGGATGACGGAGATAAAATCAACGCCTATTTCTAACCCGATGATATTGCCCGCATCGGGATTCAAATCCAGCATGACCGCGCGGCGACCGCCGTGTGAATGGCCCAGACCGACTTCTTTGATAAAACCACCGTGGAGCAGCTCTCTTACCAGGCTGGACACGGTGGTCTTATTCAGCCCGGTCATTTGAGCCAGTTGGGTCCGCGACAGGGGAGCAGCACTACGCAAGCAGTTCAGGATGATAGAGAGATTGAGTTCGCGTATGAATGTCTGGTCCCCTGTGCGAAAAGCCTTTTTCACGACAATGTGCCCCTGGATTCGCTACCGCATTTGGTGCTGACTGCGGGCTGATAGGTTATTGGCTTAGGTGTGTTGAGTCCGCGGTTGGAGGATATTAGTTGGTTGCATCAACAAACTTATTATACCATAGTAGACAAAGTGTGTCAACGCAAAATCGCAAGACGGGTGTGCCTCACTTGTGGGGCGAGTTGCTACTGTGCCTTGGCCTCGGAGACCTCGCCTATCCCCCCAGAATATGGTAGGCGCGGTTTCTTATACCAATTGTCCATTCAAGAACCGTATTCTCCGAGGGGATGGTTCAGAATGGGTTGACACTTGAATCGGGCAGCATACTGTCAACGAATGGTGGA